>DATALJ010000173.1:0-3017 GCA_036261135.1 Bacteroidales bacterium | reverse complement strand
ACAACACAATAAACCTGAAGACATGAAGCTTAAAGCACGCATTTTAATTGTAGACGACAATGAGGAGCTGCTAATGGGGCTTAAAATGTTCCTGACCCCTCACATTGGCGAGGTAACTACTTTGAAAAACCCCAACCAGTTACCCACCCTGCTGCAAAACAATAATTTCGATCTTATCTTATTGGATATGAACTTTACAGCAGGGGTTAACTCAGGGAACGAAGGTCTTTACTGGATGAAACGTATTCTTGAGCTCGATTCCACAGCCACCATCGTATTGATAACTGGCTTTGGCGATGTAGAACTTGCTGTTAAGGCCATGCGTGAAGGTGCTGCCGATTTTATCCAGAAATCGTGGGACGAAGAGAAAATATTATCCTCCATATTAAACGCTTTAAAAATCAGAGAATCTAAGATAGAGATTAACTCGTTGAAGAACAAACAGAAACATCTGTCTGAAAAAACTTCTGCAAATTATGATTTGTGCATTGGTAAATCTTCGGCCATGCAGAAGGTGTTTGCTACCATCGAGAAAGTGGCCAAGACTGACGCCAATATCCTTATTCTGGGCGAAAATGGCACCGGAAAGGAAGTAATTGCCAGGGAAATCCATCAGCAATCAGCCAGATCCAACGAAATATTTGTAACAGTTGACCTTGCATCGTTACCGGAATCTTTGTTCGAGAGTGAATTATTCGGTTATAAGAAGGGAGCCTTCACAGATGCGAAAGAAGACAAGCCCGGACGCTTCGAAATTGCCTCTGGTGGTACATTGTTTCTGGATGAGATAGGAAATTTGTCAATGCCCATGCAATCCAAGATACTATCTGCCCTTCAAAACCGAGAAGTAACACCGCTTGGCAGCTCACGGAAAGTGGAATTTAACGTGCGATTAATCTCTGCTACCAACAGTCCGCTATACACCATGGTGGACGACAAGACATTTCGTGAGGATTTGTTGTATCGCATCAATACTATTCAAATAGAATTGCCGCCGCTACGCGACCGGAAGGAAGATATTCCAACACTGGTGATGTTCTTCCTAAAGCGTTATTGCGAAAAGTACCGTAAAACCTGTACTAGCGTCAATTCTCAGGCTATGGATAAGCTTGTACAATATAATTGGCCAGGCAATGTGCGCGAACTTAAACATATCATGGAAAAAGCTGTGATACTGAGCGATTCCAGCATATTGGAAGAAGCTGATTTCCTGTTTAATGCACGTAAAAGCAATGCCAGACCTTCCGATAACTACAACCTGCAGGAAAACGAAAGACAATTGATTAACATGGCCATTGAGAAGTATCAGAATAACCTGAGTCATGCAGCCAAAGCTCTCGGCATCAATCGGTCCACACTCTACGAAAAAATTAAACGATATGGTTTATAAAAATTTCTATGTTCGTATTGTTCTGCAGGTAATCTTGCTGGTTGTTACCGTTTTATCGTTGGCTTGGGCATTGCAGAAGCCTCATTTGTGGGTAACAAGCGTCAATCTTTCCATTATCGTGGTTATTGAGGTTTTTTACCTCATTTGGTTTATCAATCGGATAAACCGCGATCTAGCCAAGTTTTTTGAAGCATTTCGTTTTCAGGATACCATGCTGACATTCGATCAGAAGAAAGAGAATAAGGCCTTTTGGCCATTATATCAGGGTTTTGATCGAATCATGCAGGAGTTTCGCAGACTGCGTGCCGAACAGGATAAAGATCGTTTCTTCTATCTCAACGCTTTAAATCATATTGGTATTGGGCTCATTGTGCTAGATGGTTCAGGAAATGTAAGGTTTAGCAATAATGCAATCCATAAAATGCTTGGTGTGAGCGATATCGTGCGACTGGATGTGTTTAACAGGTTTCATGCGGGATTTTCCGAATTGTTGCTAAGGCTCACTCCTAACCGGAAAGAATTGGTACGTGTGGTTGCATTGGGCGAAATGGTGCAGCTTTCGCTACGTTCAACTGAGTTTAGGATGGAAGGGGAGTTGTTTCGCATTATTTCGCTTCAGGATATCCGCTACGAAATTGAGCAGCGTGAGGTAGAGGCCTGGCAAAAGCTTATTCGCATACTTACACACGAGATTATGAATTCTGTAAGTCCTATAACACTTACATCGTCAGGCATCATCAACATGCTTGAATCGGAAGGCAAGCCAAAAGACGTGAATCAACTTGACGAGACAACCATTGATAACACTTTGATGGGATTGCACGCCATTCGTAAGCGGAGCAAGGGTCTTGCCAATTTTGTTGAAAATTACCGGAGCATTACCAAGTTACCTCAGCCTACCTATAGTACTTTCAGTATCAGCAGTCTGATTGAACAACTCGAAAGACTTTTTAATGATGAATTTGCTAACAATCACATTCGTTTTACAAAGCTAATTGTTCCGGCAGATCTGCAACTCAATGCCGATGAGAAGCTAATTGAGCAGGTACTTATTAATCTTTTTCAAAATGCCATCCAAGCATTGGCTGATATACCTGAGAAGCAACTAAAGATTACCGCCAAATACAGCAACGAATATACTACCATATCGGTTGCGGATAACGGAAAGGGCATTCCACCTGATATTATTGAGACTATCTTTGTTCCTTTTTTTACTACCAAGCAGCATGGCAATGGTATTGGTCTTACATTGTCGCGTGAGATTATGAAATTGCATGGTGGATATATTAAAGTAACCTCCACTCTGGGCCAAGAAACTGTTTTTACGCTATCTTTTTAGATAACAGTAGATTACATTAACTTCCGACTTTTTATTGTCAGTCTCGGAATAATCCACTATTTTAGCTAATTCTTGCGTGAGCGCAGTACAAACTTCGGTGTAAATTCTGCCACTATGACCCTAAGCTTTGCCATATCTCCCATAACCAGCCCGGTAGCTATTTTTACACTCATCATATCCATCATTCTTTTTGTACCGTACATTTCTCGTAAGATTAAAATACCTTCTATCTTCGGGCTAATCCTTGCTGGATTAATAATAGGCCCCAATGGTTCCGGTTTATTGAGG
>DATALJ010000139.1:0-1580 GCA_036261135.1 Bacteroidales bacterium | reverse complement strand
TCCATGTCCTTTATTGAAGCATTGCATGCGTTGAAATACAAAATAGTTAAGGGGCAGAACACCGTTATTTATATTGATGAAGTCAAAGATATTACCGGCAACACTTATGAATACTCCATAGAAAAGGAGAAACAGCTGGTTACTATTCTGAAATCCGGCGACATTGCAGCTGCGAACCAGATCCTCCTGCAGATCTTTGAGGATAATCTCGCCAAGCGGCCAATGGCGCCCGAGATGATCAACAATTTGTTCAACGCTCTGGTTGGTACGGCAATCAGGTCAATTTACGAAATGCAGACTACCATTCTCAGAGTATTCGGCGAGGAACTGGATATTTATGCGGAGATGGCAGCGAAAAGTGTGGTGGAAGAAAAAAAGAGTTATATATATTTCATATTCAAATCCATTGCTCTATACGCCGGTGACCGGAAGAACAACCAGAATACAAAGGTATATGAAAAGATAAGGACATTTGTCGCTGAGAATTATGATAAGGAGCTTTCTTTGGAGAGGGTTGCAGAGGTTGTCGGTCTGTCTCCGTCTTACCTGAGTTTTATATTTAAAGAAATCTCGGGAAAGAATTTTGTTGATTTCATTAATGAATACAGGTTGGAAAAGGCCAAGGAACTTCTTACCTCCTCTTCCATGACAATTGCGCAGGTGGCGGAATCTGTAGGTTATATGAATGCGAACAGCTTCAGCAAGACCTTTAAGAAGTACGTCGGCGTAGCCCCCGGACAATTCAGGGAAATGTAGCGTATTTTAAGGCTGATCACCGTAAAAAAAAACCACATCGAAACGATAAATTCACCCCATAATCTAAAAATTGAACGCTTTACGCAGGCGTTGTTTTGCAGGTAAAGTAAAGTCGTGATGAACCACGAGAACAAATCCGAATGGGGGATGGACCTTGCAAAACACACCTGCGCCTACCGAATCCAAAGGTTAGCCATATAAGACAAATAAATGGAAGCAGCTCAAATCGAATTATCCTTTATTATTAATGTTTTTACCGGTGTTTCTTTATTATGTTATTTTTCGGTATACTCCGTTGCTGGGGGCGCTGATCATATCGGTAAAAAAGTATCAGCCCGCGTTGGGTATTTTAAGAAGCAAATGGGCCGGGCTGGAGTACTTTGGACAGTTTATCAATTCTGTTTTCTTTTGGAGATTAATTCGGAATACGCTCGCCATTAATATGTTTCAATTGGTATTGGGCTTTACGGCTCCGATTATTCTCGCTTTGCTGCTGAATGAAGTAGGGTCTTCGAAATTTAAGAAACTTGTGCAGTCTGTTACCTACCTGCCGAATTTTATTTCAAGCGTAGTTGTGGTAGGAATTGTAATTGTTTTCCTTTCTCCGTCCACAGGCTTGGTGAACAGCATTATTGCAAAGTTCGGAGCGGAAAAAATCAATTTCATGACGGAACCCTCCTATTTCTGGCTCATATATACTCTTATGGTAATATGGCAAACTACAGGGTATAGCGCAATTATTTATCTGGCTTCACTCACGGGAATTAATCCGGAGCTGTATGAAGCTTCGAAAATAGACGGCGCAGGCAGATGGAAGCAGCTAT
>DATALJ010000124.1:0-6339 GCA_036261135.1 Bacteroidales bacterium | reverse complement strand
GCCAAACAGCAATGTAAGCAGTAATACTAATATAAAACCTCCCGATTTTCCAACATTTAAAAAACCCACTTTAAATATCGTTGACGCATACCGTGTAATGATGAAGAACGGCCCGCGTGGCGTTTCGGTTGCCGATGTCGCAATCATGAAAGCGCAGCTTATCTCTACCGATATGGTTGCTATTGATGCCGCTGCTACCAAGCTTTTTGGTAAAAATCCAATGGATATTGCCTATATAAAGAATGCTCATGATATGGGAATTGGCAATGCCAATCTGGACAAACTGAATATCAAAAGAATTAACGCCTAATTGTGTATGATTAAGTTTTGGAAACCTTTCAGGGTAGTTATTTCCCTGACGGTATTACTATTTCTTGCTTTCATATTTGTCGATTTCAGACAACACATGCCGTCACATGGATACAAAGCCTTTACCTGGTTACAGTTTGTACCATCGGCACGAGAGTTTTTTATAACCTTGTCGTTGGTTGCATCGGGAGGTTTTATATTAGTATTACTGCTTACATTGCTGTTTGGCAGGGTCTATTGTTCTGTCATTTGTCCTTTAGGTATTTTCCAGGATGTAATTAGTTTCTTTTCAAAGAAATTAAGGAAGAAACAATTCCGGTACAAATATGCTCAACCCAAAACATGGATGCGCTATGCATTCCTGGCTTTAGCAGTAGTTCCTTTATTGTTTGGTTCAATCCTGGCTTTAGGAATGCTTGATCCATATAGCAATTTCGGACGTATCTTTTCTGATCTGGGACGGCCCATATACATAACAGGTAATAATATATTGGCTAATTTGTTGATTAAAGTCAATATTTATTCATTTTCGCCGGAAGAGATAGCTCATGTAGACTGGATTACGCTTATTTTACCTCTGGTTATATTAGGAACCATCGTGTGGTTAGCTATTAAGTGGGGGCGTTTATACTGTAATACGGTTTGTCCGGTGGGAACATTCCTCGGATTTGTTTCTAAATGGTCGATTTTTAGGATTGTGATAGATAAAAGCTCTTGTACCAAGTGCGCTCAATGTGCCTTTGTTTGTAAATCGCAATGCATAAGCATAAAAGAACAGGAAGTGGATTTTTCGCGCTGCGTAGGCTGCTTTAACTGTTTAAAATCTTGCGACAACCAGAGTATTACCTATAAATTTGCATTGGCTCCTAAGAAGAAAAAAGATATACCACAAACCGACGAATCCAAACGCCAGTTTTTAACAGGATCAATCCTCCTTACAGGTGCATTTTTAGGATTATCAACCAGTTCTAAGGCTGAAGATCATGAGAATGGCCAAAAGAAGGGTCCTAAGCCGAATGTAAAGAATCATCCTTGTTCGCCTCCTGGGTCGAAGAGTATTGAACATTTCAATAGTGCTTGTACAGCATGCCATTTATGTGTTAGCGTTTGTCCTAATAAGGTATTGCAGCCGTCGAGCTTACAATATGGACTGGCTGGTTTTCTTCAGCCCTATCAGGATGCCACCAATGGCTATTGTAATTTCGAATGCACCAAATGTAGCGAAGTATGCCCCAATGGCGCAATTCTTCCTTTAACTGTTGAGGAAAAGAAACTAACCCAGGTAGGGGTTGCTCAATTTATTAAGCAAAATTGTGTAGTGTATACAGACGAAACGCTGTGTGGCGCATGCGCCGAACACTGTCCAACCAAGGCAGTTCGTATGGTGCCCTACAAGGACGATTTAAATATTCCGGAAGTTACACCAAATATATGTGTTGGATGTGGAGCATGTGAACATGCCTGCCCTGCGAAGCCATACCGTGCCATTTATGTGGATGGTAATGCGGTTCATCAGGTAGCAGAAGCTCCCAAGGAAGAACAATTGGAGCAAAAGAATTTGGAGGAGTTTCCGTTTTAAGACCACCTATCATTCCGGAAGGCCGGAATCCGTGTACTACGGAGCATTACATATAGTTTAATTTCGGATCCATTGGTTAGGGATTCAGGCCTTCGCCGGAATGACAATAATAGCACATGGATCTATAATAACAAAAAGCTGCAATATCTTTAATATTGCAGCTTTTTTGTATGGTTAAGGAATCAGTTAATCCAATTTATTAGCCGAGGTAAACATCCTTTTCCATCTGATATTAGCCGGGAATGATTTTTCAGGATCTAATGAAAGCCAGATAAAGCGTGGTGCTCCAACAATATGATCTTCCGGAACAAAGCCCCAGAACCTCGAGTCGGCGGATGAATGCCTGTTATCGCCCATCATAAAGTAGTAATCCATTTTAAATGTGTAGGAACTTGCCGCTTTATCGTTGATGTAGATAACATTGTTTTTTACTTCCAGTTTATTTTCTTCGTAGGCATTGATAATGCGTTCGTAAAAGCACAAATTGGTGCTGGTTAATTTAATCGTAGCTCCTTTTTTAGGTATCCACAGCGGACCAAAATAGTCTTCGTTCCATTTGTACAACGAATCGTGCGGGAATATGTACTCTGAATATTCTCCAGGTTTACCTCCCGATTTAACCACTGATTTCACATTAGCTAATTTGCTTATAGCTTCTACGTTCTTTTTGGTAAGCGGTATAAGATATGTACTGGTGGCAGAATTAAAATCAGCGTCCGATTTGTAAATACCAAGTTTTTCAAATGTCTTGGGATTGATTAAAGAGCCATCCGTTTGCACGTAGTATTTATACTGCATGTCTTCGAAATGCTTCTGAGGCTTACCGTTGATATAAACCAGTCCGTCTACAATTTTTAAGGTATCACCAGCAATGGCAACACAACGTTTGATGTAGTTATCGCGGCGGTCAACAGGACGTACTTTTATTTTGAAATCAGGATTGTTCCAAATGTAATTGCGTCCTAGCATATAATATTCATGCACAGTTTTTACAGGTCTTCCGGCATTTATGTCATCATTTCTGTACAAAGTACCATAGTTTCTAGCCCATTGGTAATAGCTCTGCGCCTGGTAATCCAACGGTTCTGCAATAACCGTATCTCCTTCGGGAAAGTTGAATACCACCACGTCGTCATTTTTGATATTCGTGAAGCCTGCCAACCGTTTATATGGAAGAGTAATCCACTCGAGATACGACTTGGTGCTTGTTGTCATTGGCAGCGTATGCTGTGCAAAAGGAAAGGAGAGGGGCGTGTTCGGTATTTTGGGACCATACTTAAGCTTGGTAACATACAGATGGTCGCCAACCAATAACGTCTTCTCCATCGAAGGAGTTGGAATTTTGTAATTCTGGAAAAAGAAAATATTGATGAATGTAACAGCAAGAACAGCAAAAATAATAGCATCCAGCCATTCAACTGCTGTGCTGTTTTTCTGATTACGTTTCTTCCAGGGTGTCCAGTTTACTTTTTTCGAAACATAGATATCGAATATTACGCCCAAACCAATAATAAGCCAGTAACTACCTACCCAAATTACCCACAACGTATACAAAACAGCAACGATGGCAAATTTGATGTAGTTTCTTTTTTTTATGCTGTTATCACCAGGATTCTTCAAATCTGGCGCAGACTCATTTTTTTTGTCCATATGAACTCATATATAGGTTAATAGTTTACAATTTCAAAAGATCATCCATCGATAAAACGCCCTTTTTGCCAATAACGAATTCGGCAGCCAAAACGGCACCCAATGCCAGCCCTTTACGGTTTTTAGCGCTGTGGGTTATTTCAATAAAATCGATATCCGATTCATAAAGAATAATGTGGGTTCCGGGAACCGTATCGCGTCGAACAGCCGTTATTTTAATGGCTTCCTCATCCGATTGCTGGTCCAACTCCCATTTGGTCTTGCGATCCACATTTTTAATGATTCCTTCTGCAAGTGAAATAGCGGTACCGGAAGGTGCATCGAGTTTCTGAATATGGTGAATTTCTTCCATCTCCACATCATATTGAGGGAAGTTGTTCATCATTTTAGCCAGGTATTCATTCATTTTGAAGAATATATTCACACCCAGGCTATAGTTGGATGTATAGAAAAGGGTCTTATTTTCTCTGATACATTGGGTTTTCACCTCTTCGAACTGATCGTGCCAGCCTGTGGTGCCGCATACCACCGGAACACCGGCTGCAAAGCATTTTTTTATGTTACCTACAGCCGTTTCGGGGCTGGTAAATTCTATAGCAACATCAACACCATAAAGGTTTTCGACGGTTAAATCGTTCTGGTTATTGATGTCTATGATTAATGGAAAAGTGTGGTTTCGTTGCAGGGCAATCTGTTCAATTTCTTTGCCCATTTTTCCGTATCCTATAAGCGCTATTTTCATTTTTATAATAATTGGGTTAAAGGTAGTGAATTTAAAGAAAGTGAAACACGGCTGTTTATTAAAAAACGTTAAACAGAACGTTATAAAACAACACTGCCAGGTCGTTGATGGACACTGGCAGATTTTATGTTGATGTTACCCGAAGGTAAGTTAAAGAATCAACTAAGCGGCTTTTACTTTATTTACAATTGCTTCGAAAGCTTGTGGATGATTCAAAGCTAAATCGGCAAGTGTTTTACGGTTGATAGCTATTCCCTGAGCATTTAATTTGCCGATGAATTCGGAATACGACATATCGAATGGGCGTACAGCGGCATTGATACGTTGAATCCACAATGAGCGGAAACTTCTCTTTTTGGCTTTACGGTCGCGGTAAGCATATTGCTGACCTTTTTCCCATGTGTTTTTTGCTACTGTCCATACATTACTTCTGGAGAGGAAGTAGCCTTTGGTACGTTTAAGGATTTTTTTCCTTTTCGCTCTTGAAGCGACTGAATTGACTGATCTTGGCATTACTTTTTCTTTTGCGAATGTTAGCGTTCCTGTTTAAAGGACTCTTTGCCGGCTAAGCATTCTGGTTAAACTTTAATAAATAGAAATTACTTTAAGGCTAACAGGTGTTTTACATTTGCCACATCTGTTTTGTCTACCAATGAGAAACTGGTTAAGCGTCTTTTGCGGCCAGTTTCTTTTTTGGTAAGGATGTGACGTTTGAAAGCCTGTTTCCTCTTGATCTTTCCTGTTCCGGTGAGCGTAAATCTCTTTTTCGCCCCGGAATTAGTCTTCATCTTTGGCATTATTACTATAATTTATGTTTGGTTAAAATTATTTCTTCTTTGGTTTAGCAGAAATGGTCATAATCATACGCTTACCTTCCAATTTAGGTAATTGTTCTACTTTGCCATATTCTTCCAAATCCTGCGCGAACCGGAGCAGTAATATTTCGCCCTGTTCTTTGTATAAAATCGACCGACCTTTGAAGAACACGAAAGCTTTAACTTTAGATCCGTCTTCGAGGAAGTTGATCGCGTGTTTTAACTTGAAATTATAATCGTGGTCGTCAGTATTCGGACCGAAACGGATTTCCTTTATAATAACTTTTACCGTTTTGGCTTTCGTTTCTTTCAGTTTCTTTTTCTGCTGATAGAGAAACTTTTGCAAATCAATTATTTTACATACTGGCGGATCTGCGTTTGGCGATATTTCAACCAGATCAAGTTCTAATTCATGTGCGAGCCTGAGGGCTTCAGAAATAGGAACAACACCTTGATTTTCTACGTTGTCGCCAACTAATCTTACCTGTTTTGCCCTGATGCCTTCATTAATGTTATACTTTGGGTCTTGAGCCTTTGGGCTTGGCATCCTTCTGTCAGGCTTGATAAAATTCGTGTTAATAGCGCTTAGGTTTTAAGTTAATACTAAATTTATAATGCTCTCATTTGTAAATTGACTTCATTGGTAATGAAATCGGCAAATTCCTGCAATTTCATCGACCCTTTGTCGCCATCGCCTTGTTTACGAACGGAAACAGATTCGGTTTCAGCTTCTTTTTCGCCTACAATCAGGAGATAAGGGATGCGTTTTAACTCGTTATCGCGTATCTTCCTGCCAATCTTTTCGTTCCTATCGTCAATTAAGGTGCGAATATCGCAATTATTTAGAAAATTAAAAACTTTTTTTGCATAGTCTTCAAATTTTTCGCTTATAGGCAGCACAACCACTTGTTCTGGAGTGAGCCACAATGGGAACCTTCCGGCGGTATGTTCGATAAGCACTGCTACAAAACGTTCCATTGAGCCAAATGGTGCGCGATGAATCATTACTGGGCGGTGTTTCTGGTTATCGGAGCCCATGTATTCGAGTTCGAAACGTTCGGGCAGGTTGTAGTCTACCTGAATGGTTCCAAGCTGCCATTTGCGGCCAATAGCGTCCTTTACCATGAAGTCGAGCTTTGGACCATAGAATGCTGCTTCGCCAAGCTCAACGGTTGTTTGAAGACCTTTTTCAGCAGCAGCTTCGATTATAGCACGTTCTGCTTTATCCCAATTTTCGTCGCTTC
>DATALJ010000105.1:0-35074 GCA_036261135.1 Bacteroidales bacterium | reverse complement strand
AATATTCGGCATATAAAGACCTTTGGCAGCATTGGCCGATTGTTTCTTTTCTGACTGAAAATACTGTGTCTGTTTGATTGTATGGCTATTCGTCATAGCTAATTGAAGCGCCTGTTCGAATGTAAGGTATTGCATATTTGTATTATCCTGCGCAATCCCTTTCATTGAGGGTAAAGAAAGCAGGGCCACAAGCGAGAGTAAAAGCGTAGCCCTTTTGAAAATGCTAATCATCGGTTATTCATTTATATATTAATTGTTAGAACTTCACACCCATTGTTAAACTCAGGGCCTTGGTTGTGTAATTATCGTTCTGGTTGGTTATTTTAGTAAGCCCCATATCGTACCGTAAATCGAACTGAACTAAAAACTGACGGAAAGGAAACTGAACGCCGCCTCCGAATATCAGGCCCCAATCATTACCCTTATAATCGCTTGTCTGGTCTTTGCCAGCCAATTCATCGCCAATTTTAATGCGCCTTTCCGAATGAAGCAAAATACCATCGTAAATGCCTGTATTCAGAAACAGCTTGGTGTTGGGCGATTCAAATACAGAGGGTGCTGTATATCGAATCATAAGGGGAATCTGCAAATAATTGGCAGAAGAATAAATCCTGTTCGAGACCCCCATTGAGGTTTCCTTCTCAAATCTTCCCTTTCTAATATAGTTAATTTCCGGCTGAATCGCAAAATACTGGCTCGTTGGAATTACGGCAAAAAAACCGGCAGTATACGATAAGGATACGTTGTTATTATCGGACAGATTGCCCAGTTTAGAAAAGGTGCTGGCAACAATACCATGTTTAACATTCAATGAAACCTG
Source organism: Bacteroidales bacterium (assembly GCA_036261135.1). Classification (GTDB taxonomy): domain Bacteria; phylum Bacteroidota; class Bacteroidia; order Bacteroidales; family JAAUTT01; genus JAAUTT01. The sequence goes on along the minus strand of DATALJ010000105.1, from coordinate 34,254 downwards.
GGCATTTGTGGTTAATGATAAAACCAGTATAGAGAAGGCAAAAACGCTTTTTAAAATTCGTGAGTTCATAACCTTAATTTTTTATTTGTTAATATGATGTTTTTTCTGTTTCGAACATTTCATTTAAATAGTCGAAAAAGAAGTAAAAAATTTCGTTCTAAAAATGAACTGTAAAACTATAAAATAAGGCTCTTTTTTGTAATATTTTCATTTTGTGGTAATTCTATCGAATTGTGTTTTGTTTCGACCAATTGAATTTTCAGTTCCAAAATTAGGAATTAAATTTCATTCCAAAAATATTTTTCGAATAATTTTTTCAATAATTCGAAATAATTCTGTAATCTTTTAAATACAATGACTTGAAAGAATTTGAATCTATCAACCTAAGGATTGAAGAGCCAATGAGGCAAAAATTGGCTTAGAAAAAATAAACGTGGTAATTCGGTGTAGCGCTACAACAATGGCAAGTGTAGCAAGTATTCCCAAAAACAAAACACCGTAAAACTGCTTTTTAATCTCAAATTGCCGGTAAAGCTTAGGAAGATTAAACAATGCATAGGGTAAATAAATGAAAACAGAAGTAAAGAGAGCCGGTGTGTATTTTCTCAAAGCTATGGATGCGGCTACATGGGGAATTAACGCATTTATTAAAAAAAGAAGAACCAGAAATGTAAGGATATTCCTCTTTCTAACCACATGAGGTTGCCGAACAGCCCATAGAATGACGCACCAGCCAATTAATGTTATCAGTACAACAGACCAAATCATAGGAACAGTACCTGGTAATTCGATAGGAAGGGAAACATCGGGAGGAAGCACAAAATAGGCAGTACCCACAGCCTCTTCAATGTTATGAATAGTAAATAGAAGTCCAGAGATGAACAAAGCCCTGTTATAGTTAAATAAGTTTGTCATTTGACATAGTTAGCGTACACAAACTTAAACAAAAACATACAGAATGCTCGGGTAAAAACGCAAACCTTAAATAATCTTTATCGCAGAATGGATTACTTCAACGACTTAATATAATCAGCAATCTGTTTTGCCTGCTCATTGCTGATCGTGCCCTTGTAAGGTTGCATCAATCCTGACTGAAAGCCCTTCACGACCTTTGCATTCGGTTCCATAAGCGATTCCAGAATATAGGCATCGTCTACTGTTACCTGTTGTTCCTTGCCATTAGCCGTAACGGTTGTTTTTTCGCCATAAATCCCCTTGAACGACGGACCAACAATTTGCGAACCGTCTATAGAATGGCATGCAATGCATCCATTTTTCAAAACCAGCTGCTGGCCGGGCGATGCCGCTTTATCCTTACCGGGAGCAGCCTTAACCTGAGAAGTATCGTTATACCAACTATTGAATTCCTTATCAGGCATTACAACTACCGCGGTTGTCATGTATGAATGACGCAAACCGCAATATTCAGCACAGAATAAATTGTAAATACCAGTTTTTTCGGCAACAAACCAAACAAAGTTTGTGCTCCCCAATACCATATCCTGCTTTAAGCGAAAAGCCGGAATATACATACTATGAATTACATCGGCCGAAGTTACGTCCACCTTTACCGGTTTGTGTTGAGGAACGTAAAGCGTGTCGGTCACTTTCCCGTTAGGATATTCGAAAGACCAGCTCCACATGCGGGCTGTACTCTTTATGAGAAATGCGTTCTTCGGTGGGCTCTTCATCCGCTTCCAGTTTGTCCAGCCAAATACGAACATAAAGCCTACCAAAATTACGGGAATCACTGTCCAAATAACTTCAAGCAAAACGTTGCCTTCGATGTGTTCTGACTTTGGACGCCGCTTTTTATGATACTTATAAACAAAGTACAGCATCACAATTGTTACGCCAACAAGAAAAAACATGGACACATAGAAGGTAAACATAAATGTCCTGTCTACATTATCGGTAAAATTTGAAGCTCCGGAAAACATAGTTTATATTTTAGGGAAAATGTAATCGACTAAGGTTCCAAAAATCAACACAATCATAAGCCCAAAGGTTGCTGCAGTAAATACAATCAGTATTTTCTCATGAAATTTGAGGTGCATATTATAAAATAGCACAATTACTGCCTGTACCAAAGCTATACACATAATCAGACCTACCATAAGCGGAGTTGCAAGACGGACGGATGTTAGCCCAACAGCTAACAATGTAAGTACCATTAATCCTCCAAAAGTAAAAAGGTACATTGTGTAACCCGCATAATTCTTCTTTTCTTGTTCCATCGGTTTCAGTTTATAAGGTAAAACAAAGGGAAGAGGAATATCCATACCAAATCGACCATGTGCCAGTAAAGGCTACAGTTCTCAAGAAGCGCAAACTTTGTTGATCGAACCCGGCCTTTGTTAATTCCCCATATAACAACACTAATAAAAACAAGCCCTGCAAAAAGATGAAGTGCATGTAAACCAGTCATTATAAAGTAAAGACCGAAAAACATGATATCGCCCTGGCTCAGGTTAATAAGTTCCTGAGAACCTGGATATAGGCCATGTGCCAGTTTAGCCTTCCACTCGAAAGCCTTTATAATAAGAAAAGTGATTCCAAGTAGTAACGAAGTAACCAGTAGGTAAACGGTTTTCCTGTTTTCTCCCTTCTGAATAGTAGAATATGCAATACCCATCGTCATTCCGCTAAGCAGAAGTATAATAGAATTAATGGTTCCAAGAGTAATATTAAGTTCTTCAGAGGCGAGGTGGAAACCTTCGGCATATTTAATCCTGAAAACTGCGAAGACCAGGAAGAGTCCGGCAAACAGGAATAACTCCGTAAAAACGAAGAGCCACATGCCTATGCGGGAGGCATGATCGTCGCGGTGCGTTATTGCATGGGTTTGTTCCATATCTTGGGGTTTAAGATCAGTATTTATTTATAGTCATAAGGACTCTTTGTAACAACAGGTATTTCTTCGAAATTCTCAACAGGGGGTGGCGAAGGAACAGTCCATTCAAGGGTTTTACTACCCCATGGATCGGCTTCGGCCTTTTCGCCATGCCTTGCAGAGCGCACCAGATTAATGATAATGATTGCCAAACCAAAGATCATAACAATAGCACCAAGAGAAGATACTATATTGGCTCCATGGTATTCGGGAAGATAATCCGCCACCCTGCGAGGCATTCCACGCCAGCCCAGATAAAACATGGTTGAATAAAGTGTAAGAAATCCCATGAAAAAAGTAATCCATCCGGTTTTTGCCAGACTCTTGTCATACATTCGGCCAAACATCTTAGGAAACCAATAGTGGATCCCAGCCATAAAGCCATAACCGGTACCTCCGAATACAATAAAGTGAAAGTGCGCAACAACAAAGGCAGTATCCGTAAGATGAACATCCACCGATACACTCCCCAGAAATAATCCTGATAATCCCCCGATCATAAAAACAAAAATGAACGAAAGCGCCCAGTAGAAAGGAACCTGTACATTAATAGACCCTTTATACAGCGTTGCCACCCAATTGAAAACCTTAATAGCGCTGGGGATAGCTACAATAAAGGTAAGAAGCGAGAAGAGAAGTACCGACGGCGCATTCATCCCAGCCGTAAACATGTGGTGCCCCCATACAAAGTACCCAATAACAGCAATACCAAATGAAGACACGACAATGGCTGTGTATCCGAAAATAGTTTTGCGTGCAAAGGTTGGTATTACTTCGGAAATCACTCCCATAGCCGGCAAAATCATGATATACACTGCCGGATGCGAATACATCCAGAACAAATGCTGGTACAGAACCGGATCGCCACCGAGTGATGGTTCAAAGAAACCAATTTTGAAAAGCCTTTCGGCTATGACCATGAGCAGTGTAATCCCAATGATGGGTGTTGCCAATACTTGTATCCATCCCGTAGCATACAGCGACCATGGAAATAAAGGCATTTTCATCCATTTCATCCCCGGAGCCCTTAAGCGATGCATGGTAGTTATAAAATTAATACCAGTAAGAATAGATGAGAAGCCCAGTACAAAAGCACCGAATACAGCGGCTACAATATTGGTAGGAATTCGCGTACTATACGGCGCGTAAAACGTCCATCCCGTATCGGGAGCACCATCTCCCATAAACTGCGAAGAAAGCGCAATAAGTGCCCCAATGATATACACCCACCACGATAGCAGATTGAGCCTCGGAAAAGCCACATCCTTTGCGCCAATCATTATAGGTAAAAAGAAATTACCAAAAACCGCGGGAATTCCTGGTATTACAACAAGGAATATCATTGTAATCCCATGCAGCGTAAAGAATGCGTTATATGTTTTAGCGTTAATAATAGTTTCTCCGGGTGCTATGAGCTCCAATTTAATGAGCAACCCGAGTGTGGCTGCCACAATAAAGAACGTCATAATGGAATAAAGGTACAACAAGCCAATCCGCTTATGATCGGTGGAGAAAATCCAGCCCAGTATGCCTTTGTACTTACCCTGATACTCCAGATAACTTACAGCGTGTTGATCCATAATATCTATATTTTCTGGTTAGTTGATGCGTGTTGCATTCTACGCTTCTTCAGCATAGGTTTTATCATAAGGAAAAAAATAAAAATGAGCACCAGCACAACCATTAAAGCACCAAAAACTTTCGTAATATCAAGCACATAGCGATTCGATTGTGAATCGTACCCATAGCAGAATTGTAGTACCTTATTGATTGTAGGCCCTGAAATACCTTTAGAAGACTCAATAACAGCCATCTTAAATTCAAAAGGAAGGAAATACGTACCATTCAGATAGCGTGTAATCTTCCCCTCAGGGCTAATGAAAATAAGTGTTGCTGAGTGCAAAAAAACATTATTTCCAGCGTACTTATATCGAAACCCGAAAGCATTGGTAGCTCTTGCAATGTTTGCGCTGTCGGAGATAAAGAATTGCCAGCCGTTAGCAGCGTCGTTGCGTGTCCGCATCTGCTTCAAATAGTTCTTTTTCTTTTCAACGGCCAGCGAAAGTGGCTCTGCTACATTAAAACCAATGGTAATTACCTGGTAGTCCTTACCAATTGTCATATCCGATTTATCAATAACATCGGCCAGCCCATTCATAAGAGGTGTACATAACATGGGGCATTCAAAATACACGAATGTAAGTACCGTAGGTTTGTTTATTAACTTCTTGAGTTCAACCCTTTCATTTTGCTCATTCGTAAGCATAATGTTGTCGGGTACGTACGCATTGAGATGCTCGATAACGCCAATTTCCAACGAGTCGGTAACTGGTTTATCAGCAGCAGATGCTAATGCAGGAAGCTGCATCAGTAAAAATAAGATTGTTACATGTTTTAAAGCCATTATATTATTGTTAGTATTGTTTTTCTTTTTTAGTAGGCCTTAGCCCTTCGATTCGTAGTTAAAGGATTCCGGCTTTCGCCGGAATGACAATCTACCTCAAGTCCCCTTTAGGAGGATTTAGGGGTATCTATATGTACGACTCAAAATGATGCTGATAGCTTTCGTTGATCAGCGGGTGGTTCTGGGGTACTATTGCAGCTTTTGACAGGCTGTAACCCGCGATTAGAGCAAATAATCCCATAAAACCTATATAAGAGCCAATTTCAACGATTCCAACATAGCTATGCCCCACAGCACCAGGAAAGATCTCTACAAACAAGTCAATCCATTGGCCTGCAACCATAAGCAATGCAACTGCAAATACAACCCACTTGTTACGGCTTGTATTCACCGGAAGCAGCACAAAAAAGGGAATGGCCCAGTTAATGATAATATCTGCTGCCCAAAAAGGCTTCCATTCCTCAACCCATCGGCGGGCATAATAAACCGTTTCTTCAGGAATGTTGGCATACCAGATGAGCACAAACTGTGAAAACCAGAAATACCCATAGAATATAGAAAGTATAAAAATATACCGCGCAAAATCGTGAATATGGCTAATATTCAGGAATTCGAAATAACCTCTCCTGTTCAACAGCAGAACTATAATAAAGATTGTAGCCGCAGCATGCTGAAAGGCCGCAATAAAGTTCTTCAATGAATAAATGGTACTAAACCAGTGCGATTCGATAGACATAAGCAAATCAAAGCCAATCAGAGAAAAAGAAACAGCCAGCACAAAAATGAAAACACGCGACAACATTTCTATTTTATAAGAATATTGGGAATTGCCTGTTGCGTCTTCGTTCAACGATGCTTTACGAATCATCCGGATAAGAACGATCCAAACAGCAAAAAACACGACCAGCCGAACAAAGAAAAACGGTACATTCATATATGGCGATTTATGCAGCAGCACCTCATCGGCGGCAACTGCATCGGAATGCGACCAATGGTAAATATCGTGCATGCCAAAATACAGGAAAAGCAACAATATTCCGGCAATGGGTGTATACAACATCATGGCTTCAGGTATACGCCTGAAACCCACTGACCAGCCCGAACGGGTTATAGCCTGTATCGCCAGAAAGAAAGCAGCTCCAATAGCAAGAGACAGGAAATAGAAGTTATTCAAAAGGTAATTGGCCCAGGCTCGTTGCGGATTAGTTACAAAGCCGTAAGCAAGTGCCAGCACACCAATAGTGATGCAGACTCCGCATATTACCAAAAATGTTTTCGAAAGATTAAGTTGCTGCTTCATGTGTTGTTGTTTAATCTTTTTAATGGTGCATTGTCACTCCGGCGACTCGCTGAAGCAATCCTTATGAGCTTCGTAGGCAACGGATTCCGGCCTTCGCCGGAATGACAATGTTGTAGGCTAGCCGCTGCGCAATCTCTTTTCGCTGAGCGTAGTCTCTGACTGAGCTCTCATCGAAATAACTACGGAGCCCTGCTTTGCAGGCTTCGCACGTACATTACCGTTTTCCAACGGTCGTCCGGCCTTACAATAATGGCGTGCGGCGGCATAATACCAATACCTACCGATATGATATGAAATATTTGTCCATCCGTATAAGCCTTTGCTTTTGGTGTTAAGAGATTGGCAGGTGGAAACGGGTATTTGCCTGATGTAAACAAATGTCCCTTCCCATTTCCGCTTGCACCATGGCAATGCAAACATATGTTCTGATATACCACTTTACCCCTTCCCAGATTCACCGAATCGGGAGTTAATGGATTGACCCATTTCGTGGCCTTCAGCAAATCCTCGTCCGTTTTCTTATATGGATACACCTCATCGTCGCGAGAAACAGTGCCATCTACAGGAGTTTGCAATGTCTTTCCATCCGAATAATTAGGATTGGGAGCATATGATTCGTAGGCCTTTGAATATGCCATGTCCGGGAAATAGTCATATCCCGGGTTGTTTTTATCCCTGTCGCACGACGTGAGAATAATAGCAGACAATACCATCAATGGAATAAGAATTTTACCCCTCTGTGTATGTTGCGTAATGCTACTTATATATGTATTCACTCTTGCAATCATTGTGCTTCCTGAATTTTTATGCTTTCTCAATTACTTCCGTTGCGCCATAATCCCTGAGTACTTTTTCAGCATCAAAGGAATGGCCTGGCGCCAATACAATTACGAACTTGTTGTCCAATGCACGCGAATCAACAACTGCAGCATGCTTGCCAGGGTACATCTTAGCACTAATGGAGAATGCCAGAAGACTAAGAATGGTAACCGATAATATGGTAAGGATTAGCGTTACAATTAAAAACGAAGGAAAAGCATTGGAGGGCTTCCCGCCAATATTCAATGGCCAGTCGATTACTGCTGCGTAATACAGAAAAGAAAAAACAGCCAATACCGCGCCAATGCCAAAAAAGTAAGCAAGTAAAGGCAACTTTGATCGACCGGCAATACTTCTCATTGCGTGATGCACAGGAAAAGGGGCATATATCTCTTCTATATGCATCTGCGAATCTTCCAAACGGTGTACAGCCTCAGCAAACTGTTCCTCCGTATCAAAAACTCCTACGTACCTGATCTTCTCCATAATTACATCCTGTTAGTGGTGTCGTATGTTTTGGTTTCCTCAAGGTGAAGCGAAGATTTCACCTCGCTAATAGCCAACATTGGTATATACCGGAAGAAAAGCAACACCCCGGTAGCAAAAATCCCAAGTGTACCAACAAATACACCCACCTCAACAATCGAAGGACTGTATGTTGTCCAGCTTGACGGCAGATAATCCTTGGCAAGACTTGTAACTATTATGTTGTATCGCTCGAACCACATTCCAATGTTTATAACAATTGAAATGAGAAAAAGCATTAACAGACTTTGTCTTATTTTCTTAAACCAGAAAAGTTGCGGAATGATGGCATTGCAGATAAACATTACCCAGAACTGAGGTGCATAGTCGCCAGTGATGCGATTGTGAAAGAAAGTAAAAATTTCGTATTTGTTACCCGAGTACCAGGCAATGAATATCTCAGTAAGATATGCTGTACCCATGATCAAACTTACGAATGTAAGTATCTTGGCTGTTGCATTCAGGTGAGAATCGGTGATGTAGTCGTGCAGCTTATAAAGCTTCCGGATTAGTATCATCAATGTCATAACCATAGCAAAGCCCGAGAAAATGGCTCCTACAACAAAGTACGGTGGGAAAATGGTAGTGTGCCAACCCGGTTCAACGGACGAAGCAAAGTCCATAGACACAATAGAGTGTACCGAAACCACCAGAACAGCGGCCATTCCGCCAAGAATAAAAGCAAGTGCTTCAAAACGTTGCCATTCGCGCGATGAGCCTTTCCAACCCATAGCAAAAAAGCCATAAATTGCCTTTCGCACTTTCGAGGTGGTTCTATCTCTTATGGTTCCAAAGTCGGGAAGCATACCCAGGTACCAGAATGAGGCAGAGATTGTAAGATACGCAGTAATGGCCGTGAAATCCCAGAATAGCGGCGAATTGAAATTCACCCATAACGATCCACGGGTATTAGGATACGGAAAAATAAAGAATATATTCCATATACGCCCCAGGTGAAGGGCTGGAAATAAGCCGGCACAAATAACCGCAAACACGGTCATCGCCTCTGCGGCTCGATTTATGGAAGTACGCCATTTCTGGCGCAGTATTAACAAGAAAATGGAAAAGGCAGTACCTGCATGACCAATACCAATCCACCATACGAAATTGATAATATCCCAACCCCAGCCTACACTGTTGTTTAAGTTCCACATGCCAATGCCGTACCTCACTGTAAGATACATTGAATATATACCCCATAGCATAGCAACAGTACTTATAGCCATTGCCACATACCACCACCTGGGTGCCTCAGATTCTAAAGGGCGCAAGATATCGCGGGTTACATCCGCGTACGACTTGTTTCCTTCAACCAAATGTCCACGTACTCTTGTGTCGTACATATGTCTATGCTTCTTTGTTTCGTACTTTCGTTAAATAGCCTACAGTTGGCAAAGTATGCAGTTCTTCAAGCAGATAATAATTCCGCTCGTTTGTAAAAAGCTTGAAAACATTGCTGTGCTTATCGTTCAAATCGCCGAAATTCATGGCATCGGCAGGACATGCCTGAACACATGCAGGAATTACTTCACCATCCTTTACCTCGCGGTTTTCGAGTTTTGCAGCCAATTTTCTTTCCTGAATGCGCTGCACACAGAATGAGCATTTCTCAACTACCCCACGCTCGCGCACCACAACATCGGGGTTTAGCACCATTTTGCCAAGCTGCGAATTCTGGTTATAATCAAACTTAGGATTATCGGCAAATTTCAGCCAGTTGAACCTACGCACCTTGTATGGACAGTTATTAATACAGTAACGTGTACCAACACATCTATTATAGGCCATTTGACTGATACCCTCATTACTATGTGTTGTAGCAGCTACCGGACAAACATTCTCACATGGTGCATTGTCGCATTGCTGACACATTAAGGGTTGGTAAACCACGTAAGGCGCCTCGGGCGGACCCGTATAATAGCGATCGACACGAATCCAATGCATGATGCGGCGTTTGGTAACTTGCTCCTTACCAACCACAGCAACATTATTTTCGGCTTGGCAAGCTATAACGCAGGCTCCACAGCCAATACATGAATTTAAATCGACCCCAAGCCCCCAATGAAAATTGGTGTATTGAGGATTTGGGTAAAGTGTGGCATATCGTTTGTCGAAGTCTTCGTTCTTCTCACTTCCAACAGCAGGGTTTGCCTTGTATTCGGACAATGTTGTTTCGCGCACAATGTCGCGGCCCTCCATGGTATGGTGTGTTTGTGTCTGTGCCATTTCCATTGTTCTGCCCAAAGCGGCAATACTTACATCGGTGAGAAAATACTGTAAGTTACTTACCTGTCGTTGCAAAAGCGGATAGGCGTTAACACCAACATCTTCCGCCACCTTGCCGGCATGGGTTCGGCCATAGTTTAACCCAATAGCCATTGTTCCATAGGCTTGGCCGGGCTGTACAACAACAGGTATATCTATCTTGTCGGCAATACGTATTATATCACCGGTTTTTAATTTTGTCTCCTCAGCAAATTTGTGCGATACCGAAGCATAGTTATCCCATGTTACCCGCGAAATAGGATCGGGCAATTCCTGCAGCCATGGGTTGTTGGAATGATAACCATTTGGAATAGCAACAGGTACTACAAGCTTTACCTCAAGGGTACCTGACGAAGGGGTACCAACTGAAATTCCTTTTACATCAATATTTCCAATGGCCAAGCGATCTGTTTCATTGGTTTCCAGTATTCCGTTGCGTAATGTTTCGTGCCAGAAAGCGTCGGCATCGGTTATTTCCGTTTGTTTACCCAATAAGTTCCTCCGCCAGAAATCCTGGAGGTAATGATCCATTTGTGCAGGTTTATTGGCCCAAACCAACAAACTTTCCTGCATCTGCCGCGTATCAAACACATGATGAATTGTGGGCTGCGAAAGGCTGTAAACACCGGTCCTGGGGTTAAAGTCATTCCATGACTCAAGGAAATGGTGGTCCGGACAAACATAATCGCAATAAGGAAGCGTTTCATTGGGGTATTCGGAAAACGAAACCTTTAATTCCACATTTTTCAATGCTTCGCGGAAAGCAGGCACATCATAATAATCGTAACAGGGGTTTGTATCATTAAAGAAAATGGCCCCTACCTTCCCTGCTTTCATTCGATCGACCAGATCGAACATATCCTTGTCTGAACCTTGTTTCAACAGTATGGGTCTTTCAATATCCAGCGTAGTTCCATAATTGCCCAGTAACTGATTTATAGCAATTACTATTTTCTGGACATTTGGATCGTTGGATCCGGAAAGCACAATGGATTTACCCTTTTTCCAAAGTAACTCATCGGCAATCTTACCCAATTTGAAAGATTCGTCAACAGGACTTGCATTAATCTGAAATGCTCCGGTTTTAGAAGCAATGAGATTGTATAGATTAGCAATTACAGATGCTTCCTGCGATGGTTTTATCTGAATGCGTTCATCAGCGTTACTTCCTGTAAGCGACATATCCGATTCGTATTGAATATGGCGGCTCATATTATAATTGCCCTTATCCACTTTACGCTTAGAGACGTAAGCCCGTGTAAACTCAGTAGAAAGCGGCCATGTACCAATGAAATCAGCGCCAAAACTTACAATTACATCAGCCTGAAAAAAGCGTGGATAAGGTATTGCCGCTTTTCCGGTAATCGATTTATAAGCATCTACCATACCGGAGAAAGATACGCCATCGTAGGTTACAAGTCGAGCCTGGGGATAAACGGATTTAAAATCGTCGATAATCTGTAGTGTAGAGGGACTGAAGACGGTTGATGAAAGGATTACAATCTCACGCCCGCTTGCATTCATCTTTTGCAACGACCCGATTATTTCTTTATCCGCATTTTCCCATGTTGTCACTTTATTCTTGTAAGAAGGGCCCTTTATTCGGGCATTATCGTATAAACTTAATACCGAAGCCTGCACACGAGGCGAAGTTCCTCCGCGTGTATATTTGTACATATTGTTCCCCTCAATCTTTATGGGTCTTCCATCGCGTACCTTCACTAAAACCGGACAATATTCGTGGCCATCAAAAAAGGTAGAAGCATAAAACTTCGATGTACCAGGCACTATATTTTCGGGTTGCACCAGAAATGGGATGGCATTTTGAACAGGGCGCTTGCATGCCGCTAAAAGTGCAGCACTACCCACACTGTAGGTTAATATTTTTAGAAAATCGCGCCGTGATGCAGTTGCCTTAAACGGAAGACCTTCCAGCAATTCCATCACCTCGCTGTTATGTGCTTCCTCAGCTTTAGCGATTTCAGCCGTGGGCTTCTTCGACTCTTCTAGATCTTCAAGGCTTTGCCAATATGTTTCCATTTGTTTCTTTAGGTTTTAATCAGAGTAATTCCTTTGTTCATATCAATAGTGGCATTTCATACAATCCGTGCCACCCACATCACTAACTGTAACCTTTTTATTCTTTCCTTCGCGCATATCCTTGTGCAGTTGCGCGTATTTGCCATAGAATTTATTGTCGAACTGTACGTTGGTTTCGCGATGGCAGTTTACGCACCAACCCATTGATAAATCTTTCACCTGTACAATCTGATCCATGTTTGCCACATCTCCATGGCATTGCATGCAGTCTATCTTACCAGCAACAACATGCTGCGAATGGTTGAAATATACATGATCGGGAAGGTTATGTACCTTAACCCATTTAACCGGTTTATTGCTCTCTAATGCTTCGTATATCTTGGCTATTTCGAATTTTCCACTTCTGGAACCTTCCTTTACAATAACATGGCAGTTTGTACATACGTTAAGCGGCGGAATTCCTGCAAATTTGCTTTTCTCTGCATTGAAATGACAGTAAAAACAACTGGTTTGATTTTGGCCTGCATGTATCTTATGAGAAAATTTAATGGGTTGATCCGGTTGATAATTGGGAGAACGGCCTATATCAATGGCTGCATTTACTGTGTAACGTGTAATAAATATTGCAGAAATGAGCATTACTGCCAAATGAACCATTTTAACCTTTACTTTATGTGTAATGGCAAGGTCTACGAGGGCCCCCACAAATAATAAAATCAGTAAAATAAAGATGATAGTGTTTGTAAGCAGAGGCTTTGCTTTCTCTTCGCCCTGACTGGCAAGGTGAAGCAGGTAACCGCGTATTTGCTTTATCTGATCATCATTGAGCTGAAGCTCTTTATGAATTAGAGACATTACCATTCCGGAAGGCTGAGTAATCGCTTTCTTAAAAGTTTCAAAGTCCTTGTTTCGGTATTTTGTTGCCAGATCAATGGCCGAAGGGTTCCAATTCAGTGTATCGATATGCCCGATATTGTGGCACGACGCGCAATTAATGGTATTCGTGGCTGATGGTACAAATCCGTGAAAAAGCCTTTCTCCAGACCTTATATCTTCGGCTGAAGTGCCCTTCTCTTTTATAATGGGAGTATTTTCCGCGTAAACAGCGTGATATGCAAACAAAAACAAAGTAAAAAGCAGGTAAACAGTTTTACGCTCCATAGGTCACTAGCTCTTCAGGGTTTCTACAAGATGGATGGTTTGCGATATCCAAACCAGGAACTAAACAACACATGTCCGAAGATGGTTGATGGGGCTAAAGAAAAATATGGATTATACCAGATTGGTTTTTAAATTATTATAAATAAAAAAAGCCCGTATTGCGCTTACAATACGGGCTTTTGTAAAAATTTTTAGATTTAGGCTAAATTAGAAACTGTTAAAAATTAAATTCTTGTGTAGCCTCAAACGCTTTACCTCATAAACATTTGTGCAATAATTGGTATTACTTTGTTGCAGGTTCTATAACCCTGTAGTTACCGCTTAAATGCATTATACTGAATAGGTATAACAGTCCATCGTAGTAAGGATCGAAATATCCATCGCTATAAGGTTCAAGCTTAGCATTCCATAAGGCATCTACAAACTTCCAGCTTTTTGCCTGAGTACCCATGATGGATGCAGCAGCAGCAGTTGATACCAAACCGAGCGAATGGCGCAACTTCTTAAAACCTCCAGCCTGCATAATTTCCTTAGGCAAGGAACCATCTACGTTAAACTGATCTTCGAAAGTATCAATGCCACGGCAAAAGAGGAAATTCTGTATACGTTTTCCGTAATCCTTTTGCCATTCCTTATCCTTAGCATACCAGGAATAATCCATAGCAATATTCATAGGCACACGCCACGAATCGTAGCGAAAAGCAGGTGTCATCCATGGTGCTTTCCGAGGAGCGCCGCTAAAATCGGTTATATCGGTATTTAAACCTGTTATCGGATGGCAGGCACGGTGCAGGAAAGCGCGGGAAGTATCGGCGCAATCTTTGTAAAATTGCTCATGACCATCTTTGGCATATTCAGCCCAAACTTCCATAAAAGCAGGAAGATGATAAGATGGATCGGTATAACCGTAACCACCTCTGTCGGGGACGAAGTTGATCTGTTTGTGTTCGGTATTTATGATACTCTTTATGCCGTTAGAAGTACCGGAAGTTTCGTTGCGCCACATGGCATCGAGTATTCTTCTGGCCTCGGCATAATAGTTAATCCCTGTATTATTACCCCACCGGTTTGATGCAAACAGCAAATCGGTAACAAAATAAAGCTCTCCGTCGGATGCAGATCCCGGTGAGTTTTGTTTCCCGGTTTTAGGGTTTACGCTCCATGCGAAATAAGCTTCGCGCGGGCCTTCCTGATGTTGCATATATTTCTTTGTCCACCGCCACAAGCGATCGAATACTTCCTTCTTGTTGAGCTGAACAGCTACCATCATCCCGTACGACATACCTTCGGTACGAGCATCGTGGTTTTTCAGGTCGGATACGTAGCCCAACGAATCTTCCACTTCAAAATAGACCCGATCAGGGCCTTCGAATACGTCGTGATAAGCTTTGGCAAGCTTTGCATCAATATCGGTCTGTTTATAACCCGCATCCAGGAATACATTACGGTATTTACCTGTTTGGCGTGCACCCTTCTTCCAGGGTTTCATTACACCACGACGATCCTGAACGTCTTTCTTACAACTATCTGCATTATAAACCTGGCTAAAGGCAGAAATGCTCACGGAAAATACGAGAGCCAAAGAAATTAGAAGCTTATTCATTTATATTAGTTTTAGATTATTGTTATGACACAAAAAAGTGAAAAACCTTGCAGTATCGTGGCTAATTTTTAGTTAGGCTATTTCATAAGATATTTAAACCCATCACGGATAAAGAATAAGGCAAATACACACAATACCAAGGCCAGAAATCGCATTATGCCAAAGTACACCAGATTACTCAACAACGACTTCGACCGCGATATAAGGAGTACAATGGTCATTTTTGAACCAATAAGCATCATATAGAACACAGCCAGGAAAAAAATCAATGTTGCTACATTTACGTGTAATGCTTGTAAAATCAAGGGTGTACCAATTGAAACCCAGAATAGATAAGGAGTAGGATTAAGAAGGTTTGCCGTTATTCCTTTCTGAAGGGAGTTTGCCGAAGTGGTTATCATCTCAGTCCTAATTCCTCTGGTTTGCCATGTTCTATAACCCATGTAAGCCATAAAAGCACCTCCAAAAAGAGAAATTATCCCCAATATGATGTTCAAATGCTGCAATTTTGAAAATACAAAAAACGAGACAATAATAATTGGCAAATCGGTAATGAAAGGCGATATTGCCACCTTCATACCCTCAGCCCTGTTGTGCTTTAATGTTTCGGAAATTACAAGGGTTAACAAGGGCCCCGGAGTGATGCCCGAGGTTAATCCCAGAATTGCACCCATCGATAATATTTTTAAAGTGGCAAGTGTAAACATGGTTTCATATATGTGAGAAACTGCGTCATTGTTCAGTTTTTCGTAAGCAAAGTAGGATATTTTTATCTAAATGCCAGAGACAAATGTATTTATTCCGCTAAAATAATTTTGTCTGCTAGTACTTTTTATTCATATATTTATCGCACCTAAACCTATGTATCTGACATCATGAATCTTAAACGCGTAGCAAGTTTTATGGCTATTTGTGCGCTTTTCATAGCAAACAGTATAGCTAATTCAACCGAAAGTCAACTGCTCTTCTCATTAACATCCGATAATAAGGCCCGTGTGGGAATTATCAATACGTCCTCAGGTAATTTGTTTTTAGAAATTGTAAACAAAGAAGGTGAGGGCTATTTTGAAGTTACCGCAAAAAAAGGTGCAAATTACTTTAAGCTTCTTGATTTAAGTAAATTGCCCGACGGTGAATATACCATCCGGTTAAAAGGGCTGCCGCAAGAAATCCATAGAAAATTTTCTATAAGCAATAACAAGATTACTTTAAAACGGGAAGTAAAGCCTGTATTTAAAATTATGGATGATGATAAAATTTTGGTCTATTACGGTAATTTGGAAAAAACTCCGGTTTCAATCCTTTTTAGCCAAAATAACGAACTTATTTTTGAAAACAAAGAATTAACAGATGCCACTATTTCTGTAACCTATTCGTTAAAAAATCTGCCCAAGGGAACATATACCGTTAGCGTGATTACGGCAGAGGAGACTTACAAGTACGAATTAAAGGTAAACTAAACAACATGGGATTAAGAACCAGCGTTATTCTTTTTGTTATAGTATCTACTGCCAAATTGCAGGCGCAAGATGCTATAGCCTATTATAACCGGAGCCAGGAGCAAATGCTTACCGGTAATTACCAGGAGGCACTAAGTACAATAGACAAGGCACTTTTGGTTGATTCGTCCAAAGCCGCATATTTTCTGCAAAAAGCAACGTTATACTACCATTTGCAAGAATATAAAGATGCTTTGCGGCTATGCTATTCGGCAAACAGAATTGAACCGGACAATCCAAAGGTTCATTACCTGCGGGGTTTACTCAGTATGGCGACCGACAATTCGGGTGGTGCCGTATTCTTTTTTGGAAAAGTAATTGCGCAGTCTCCCGATCAGGACTATGTTTACAATTCCTATATTGGAAGAGGAAAGACAAACCTAAGGAATGGAAAGACCGGAGCTGCAAAAAGCGACTTCAGATTAGCTTTACAACTGAAGCCCGACTCCATTGAACCCCAGTTTTTATTGGCAACAGCTTTTCTCCAGACAAAAGAAGCTGACAGCGCACTGATGGTTATTGAAAAAGTATTACAAACAGCGCCAGAAAAACCGCAATCGTACAAGCTTCTCGGCAATATATATCATACACAAAAAAATTACAGCCAGGCAGAAACCGCATATAACAAGTATTGCAGCATGGTTATAAACGACGCAGAAGTATTACAGGACCTATCAGCGCTGTGTTTGGAAAACAAAGATTATGATAAAGCCCGCACTTACATAGAAAGAGCTATTACCCTCTTTCCTTCCGAACCGCTTAATTTCAAAATCCTGGCTATGATTTTCCTTGAAAGCGGCCGTAACGAGGAAGGTTGCAATAATATGTTTAAGGCTTTCCAATTGGGCTACCTGGAAAAATACGGGTACGATGCACTGGATGTGTACCAGGGTAAGTGCGAAGGGAAGTAGAGAGAAGTGCCTAAAGTACTTAGAGTTGTTCTTTAATTTAAGTACTCTAGTGCACTCGAAGTACTTTAGGCACTTCTTCTCCTAAAACTTGTAAGAAAACCCTACGCCCAGGATTTCCTTAAACTGAACGCGGGGGCCAGACTCATCTATAGTGCCATCGCCATTCTTGTCAATTGGGATTTCGATATCATCGTCGTACAACAGGTGGGTGCTTATATTGACACCAATAAACTTATTTACTTTAAGCACAATCAGGGTTTCCCAGCTTACGTCGATATTCTGCGGGTTGTGCGAATAGTTGGAGAACAAATCGACTTTTGATGTAAACGACACGTTTTTAAGAAATTCGCCTTTAAAATCGTTTTTGGTATAGATGACACGAATGTAGCCCCCAAGCTCGCTTTTGGATTTCTTTCCTTCCTTCAACAGATTGCCAGAGCCGTCGTAGGTAGCAGGCGTTACGCCAAAAGCACCGGCATTGGCCAGATCCTGATCGTTAACAATAGTAAACTTAGCAGTTACAGGAGCTACAAAAGCACTAAAATAGCTGCTCGGTTTATAATCCAAGCCCAATGCACCCACTATATAAGCCGGAGCAAAGAAATTAGATATTTTTGCAGTGTCCTTGGCATAATCACGACCAATGGTCATCTGGGTTTTAAAGTTTAAAAGTGCGGCATAATACACATTTTTAAAGGCTTCGCGACCATATTTCGAGAGGAAATCGAACTTGTCATCGGTTTTTATGAAATCGGAGTTCTTTCCTTGATTTAAAATTCCATAACCTATGTCCAGCGAGTTGTCCCATGCCGATTTTGCATTCTTATAGTTGGCAAAAAGGCTGAGCAGCCCGTTAACTGCAAATGAATTCTGACCACCGGCCGCCCAGTTGGTCAGCGATGTTTGTGCCAGGTTAATGGAAATAAGTCCACCTCTTTTCCAGCCCTGAATGGTATCGTTGTTTTTACCTCGCAAACGGGCTTCCTGATCGGTTATTTGTCCGAACGAAAGTTGTACCAATGCCATGAACAAAATGGTTGTTGTAAATTTAGCTCTCATATATTTGTTTTAACATGTTTATGCTTCTTTTAAGTAAATATTCCACCCAATCGATCAATCCTTATGTATTCAGGAACTAAATTCCCGCCTGAATCATATAAAATTATGAACATAAAAGTTGATATGCAAAAAAAAATGCCCTTCGAAAGGTTCGGAGCGAACCTTCGACCAGGTAGCCATCAAAGCTTCGACTACTCATCTTTCCCTTTTATAAATCCAAACCGTGAGTGGAAACAAGATCAACGAAATTCCAGCAGATGCACCAAGTGCTTTAAAGATGAGGGAAGCTGAGGCGGTTTCGGAAAGTAGCCCGCGAACGGCATTCACCTGCCAAGCCAGCGGGTTATACGAAATGAATGTTTGCAACCATCCGGGCATGGTTGACGGATCGGCAAATATATTCGATAAAAATACGAGCGGCATCAATATCAGCCAGCCAAATGACATGACAGCCGAAGTACTGCGCATGGTTAATCCCATAATAATAAAGACCCACGAGACGCTCATAGCAAAGAAAATCATGATAAGAAAAGAAAACACAAAAGCATCAATGCCTGCATGTGTCCGAAAGCCCAGGATAAAGCCGAACAACAGGATTAAACAGCCCGAAATGAGATGCCTGAAGAAATCGCCGATGAAAATACCCGACAAAGGCGCCGGGAGCCATATAGGCATAGACCGGAACCGATCGAAAATGCCTTTTGCTAAATCGTTGTTAATATTAATACCTGCGTACATCGCATTGAAAGTAAGCGTTTGCACCAATACGCCCGGTATAAAGAACTGCAGATAGGCTTTTGTGGAACCAGCCAGCGCACCTCCAAACAGAAAAGTAAACATGAAAGTGAACATGATTGGTGTTATAAGCACATCCATAAATTGCTCAGGTATATGCTTAATCTTAATCAGATTACGCCAGCCAAACATAAACTTATTACCCAACAGGCCCGACTCATGCTGCGGTTTGGCATGCTCAAGCAGCCTGTTAACCGATGTAAAAGCCTGAGAGTCGTCTGTTCCTGTTACAACCGAGGAAGCATCTGTATCCTGGATAGCTTTCTTATTGCCGGTTATCGATAAAAATACCTCTGTCAAATCCGGACGAGATAGATTAAAACCTGTAAGCGCGATATGATTGGTTTGCAATTCCCCAAGAATGCCAATTGCTTCATCCTGCCCCGAAACCGGAAACGATATTTTCTTACTCTCACGGTCAATCAACGATCCTTCCATTTTGTTAAGAACCGATTCGAGATGCATCTGGTCTACGCCGTCTAGGTGAACATGCAGAATGTTCTTGCCCACAGCCGTCTTCAGTTCATTGCTGGTACCTTCGGATATAACCACGCCTCCATCAATTACCGAAATTCGGTCTGCGAGTTGCTCGGCTTCCTCAAGGTATTGCGTGGTAAGCAGGATGGTTGTACCTCTTCGGGCCAGGCCTTTGATGATGAGCCAAAGGCTGTTCCGGCTGCGCGGATCGAGCCCTGTAGTGGGCTCATCGAGAAACAATATTTCGGAAACCTTTACAATACTGGCAGCTATATCCAACCGACGACGCATACCGCCCGAATAAGTTTTCACCAGCTTATTGGCGGCATCTTTCAAATCGAACGCCGACAAAAGCTCGTTGGCACGCTGCTTTGCTTCGGCTGTCGGGTAATGCAGCAGGCGGGCAAAAAGAAACAGGTTCTCATAACCAGTCAGTTCTTCATCAACTGAAGCGTTCTGACCCGAAAGACTAATTGCATTGCGTACTTTATCAGGTTCTCTATCCACGTTGAAGCCTGCCACTTTAATGTTGCCAGCATCGGCCTTTAGTAAAGTTGATAAAACTTTTATCAGTGTAGTCTTTCCCGAACCATTCGGCCCCAAAATAGCATGGATACTGCCTTTGCTTATTTTAAGATTAATCCCTTTTAATACCTTCTTTTTACCAAATGATTTTTCAATTCCGGTGGCTTCAATAGCAAACATAGTCTCTGTTTTTAGGAAATAATATAACCCAATGAGCTGTAAAATGTTTGAAGAAGTGAAAGTTAATTACCATATAAGTGATGAGTCCTCATGAAACAAATACCAATGGAACCAGAAGTGAATGAACTGGCGAAACTGATTATGTGTAATAAAGTATTAAAACTTACTTTTGCATAGAATTTTTTAACTACCATCATGCAAGTAAAACAAATCCTCACCCGCATTTATGTTAACGACATGGATGCTGCAATTAAGTTCTACGAACAGCTTCTAAATGAGCCCTGTGCCTCACGTTTCAATTATGCACAAATGAACCTCGAAATAGCACGGGTTAATAATATCCTTATAATTGCAGGAACAGACCAGGCGCTGGAACCATTCCGATTAACCAACGCAACTATGCTTGTAGATTCTGTTGAAGCATTTAAAACGTTTCTGTTGGAGAACGGGGCAACCGTTATTCGGGATATTCAGCAAGTACCAACGGGCCTTAACATGACCATAAGGCATAAGGATGGATTGACAATTGAATATGTGGAGCACCGCAAGTAAACGATTTGGTTAACTCATTTTTGAAAGAAAAAATGCAGAAAGGAAGCCTGCCACTGTAATAAGACCGGCAAAATTATGCGTATTTTCGAATGCTTCAGGAATCATAGTATCTACAATCATGGCCAGGATTGCACCTGCAGCCAAGGCAGTACTTGCCGCAACCACATCTGCCGAAAAATCCCTGAATACCGCATACCCTATCAGTGCTGCAATGCCAGAAATAAACGCTATACCTCCCCATATACCGAAAATATAAAGTGCAGAGCGTCCCGCCTTTTTCATTCCTGCAGCACTTGACAAACCTTCAGGAATATTGGAAAGAAATATCGCGATAACCGCTACAATACTTACCGCTCCGCCCTTTAACATGCTTAACCCGATTACAATCGACTCTGGTATACCATCAATCAATGCACCGGCAGCAATGGCAAGGCCGCTTCCGCTATTATCTGACTCGCTGGGTTGCTGATCTCCTGAGCGCTTGCGGTGCTTAGCCCCCTTCTTCGACAGAAAATAATTAATAAGTGTGTATATGGCTGCGCCTCCAAGAAAGCCAATTGCAGCTGAATCTAGTCCGCCTCTTTTGTAAGCCTCTTCCATTAACTCGAAAGAAAGCGCAGAGATAAGCACCCCGCTTCCGAAAGCCATTATTGCTGTTATTACACGGGCTGGTACATGGGTCAGGTAGGCAATTAAAGCCCCTATTAGCAGGGCTCCACCTGCAAGCAAGCCCCAAAGGCTAGCCTGTAACCACAAAGGAATTGTCATATCATTGCGTTTCCCCCTGTATATAAAATACTTTGCCAAGGCATACTATGGGCTGAATCTCTGCTTTAATGGGGCACTCATGATAAGCGCTTACGCAGACCAACTAACTTTCAAGGGAAAACCTTACTCACATTGAGAAAAAAAACCAACAGACCCATGCTTATTAAGATTTCATATGTAGCAGAACTGTAAACCAAGTGGTTTTAAATACTGAAGCCAGTTTACCATTATAAAACCCAGAAGGGGTGATATTATGAAGCGTATCCTTCATAATATCACCCCTTCCGGTTTTTGCTTTTCTTTCTACAATAAAGCCATTCCTTCAACCTTATTTGGTTCCGCCACCCAGTGCCTTATACAAACTTACGCTATACGTGAGTTGTTCGAGCTTATCGTTCACGCGATTGAGCTGTGCATTGAGCAGACTCTGCTGTGCATTCAATACCTCGGTGTAGTTTGCTTCACCTGCGGAAAGTAACTCCTGGGTAAAGTCGACTGCGTTTGTTAATGAGGTAATTTGCTTTTCGCGAAATGCATTCTTACGGAGTGATGCGCTGTAGCCAAATAGAATATCTGAAACCTCCTGTCCTGCCGAAAGAACAACACTCTTAAAGTTGAGTAATGCTTCTTCTTTCTGCGCCAGAGCAATTTTATAGTTTCCCCTTACCTGTTTTTTATTAAAAATAGGTTGAGTAAGACCACCTATTAGTTGGGCCGCAACGCTTTCGGGTTTAAACAAATCGGTAAACCCGCCAGCAGCAAGCCCAAAACTGGCTGTAGTAAGCGTAAGCGAAGGATAAAAGTTAGCCTTTGCAACATTGGTGAGCGCATAGGCAGAACGGAATGAGAGTTCAGCCTGACGAACATCCGGACGTTTTGCCAGCATTTGTGCTGGTACACCGTAGGCAAGGCGATCCGAGACTAACTCATGGTTAATCGAATCGCGGTCAATGCCAGAGGGCGTTCTTCCAAGCAAAGCAGAAATAGCATCTTCCTGTTTGCGAATCTGGCTTTCCAGCTGGGGTACCATAATCTGTGTATTATAAAGCAGTGCCCGACTTTGTTCTACAGCTGCGGCGTTCTGTTGCCCGGCTTCTTTAAGTTCAGCAATGGTTTGGGTACTTTTTTCCAGCAAACCAATGGTTTCCCTGGTAATTTTCAGCTGTTCATCTAACGCAAGCAAGTTGTAATAAGCCTTTGCAATGTTAGATATTAGTGTTGTCTGCACCAGATTGCGGTATTCGTAGCTACTAAGAAGACCTGCATACCTCGATTTCGATTGATTATTGAGCTTACCCCACAGATCAATTTCCCACGATGCAGTAAAACCAAGCGACATCATGTTGGTATAATAACCCAATACATTGGTTTCGCCTGCTTTGGAACTTGTGCGTTGGTGTGTTTCCTGTAAACCGGCTGAAACCGAAGGTAACAAAGCACCACGCGACATGCTGAAAGTAGCCTCTGACTGGCGAATACGCTGCATGGCAATTTGCAAGTCGAAATTATTGTTGAGTGCTTCAGCAATTAATGTTTGAAGCTTAGCATCGGTAAAATATTCTTTCCAGGGAATATTTGCGATTGTTGTGGTATCGGTATTTGCAATGCTATCTCTTATCAGACCCTGCGTGTCAGCTTGAGGAGCTTCCGGCAGGTTCTTGTACGAGCGGCATGATGAGAATCCGATCGCAAAAATGGCAATGAGCAGCAAATAATATCTGCCTTTTATATGATTGTACATTGGATTGAATGTTATTTAATTAAGATTATCGTCTACAGTTACTATCTTATGGTTGCTAATGCGCTCCTGGAGGCTTTGGAAGAAAATAAAGAGTACCGGAATAATCACAATACCGATCATTGTTCCAACCAACATACCGCCAATAGCAGCGATACCAATCGATTTATTACCGAGAGCACCTGCACCATGAGCAATAGCAAGCGGCAACAAACCGAAGATCATCGCAAACGATGTCATAAGAATAGGTCGCAAACGTGCAACAGCACCGCTTATGGCAGCCTTGGTAATACTCATCCCCTGTCGGCGCCGCTGAATAGCATATTCTACAATAAGAATGGCGTTCTTAGCCAGCAAACCAATAAGCATGATGAGCGATATCTGTACATAGATATTATTTGTAATACCTGTACCATTGAGCATTCCAACGAAAATGAAGACGAATGTACCTGCTAAACCAACAGGAAGCGAGAAAATAACAGCAAGTGGCAGAATATAACTTTCGTACAAAGCCGCCAGCAGCAGGTATACAAAGATGATACATAATGCGAATATTATCGCAGTCTGATTACTGCTGCCCACTTCCTCGCGGGTCATACCAGAGAAATCGTAACTGTAACCTTCGGGCAGATCGATACTCTTCAGAACCCTCAATACATCGCCGGATGTATAACCTTTCATATAGTTAGGTATAACTGTAACATCCATTGAAGTAAACAGATTGAACCGGGTAAGCGACTGTGGTCCCGTAATATCGCGGATTGTAATAAACTCGGTAATTGGAGCCATAGTTCCATTGGCTGTCTTCACATTCAAACCACTCAAATCTTCCAATTTGGTGCGGTATTCAGGAGCTGCCTGAACAACCACACGGTATTGCTTCCCATATGAGTTGAAGTTCGACACATACATACTACCTACATATGCCTGGAGCGCCGACATAATATCGTTCAGCGTCAATCCGGCATCCTTAATTTTAGGAATATTGGCTACTACCTGCTTTTGCGGAAAACTTGGATTGAAAGTATTCATCACAGTCATTACCGAGGGGCTCTGCTGAAGTTTGCCAAGAAACTCAGACGTTACGGCATAAAACTTATTGATATCGCCACCTGTTTTGTCCTGCATCTTCAATTCAACGCCACTGCTCATACCAAAACCTTGCAACGTGGGTGATGCAGAAAACATAAACGTTGCATCCCGAATCGAATCGGTTTTTTGTTTCAACATGGCTGCAACATCCTTGGTAGTTATGTCGCGGTCTTCCCATGGTCCCATTCTCACAATAATTGACCCGTAGGAACTACCTGAGCCTGCCATAAAGTTCATACCTGTTAAGCTGGTTACACTTTCAACATGTGGAACTTCTTCGGCCAGGTGTGTAACCATTTTTACAATACTATCGGTTCTTTCAAGTGACGTACCCGGCGACATGGTTATCATACCCATGAGTGAACCGCTATCTTCCTGAGGAACAAAGCCGGTAGGAATAATTTTCATCAGCATATACAGAAGTACGGAGAAAACCAGAACGATAGTTATTGTAATCCACCGGTGCGTCTTCTTTCCAAGGAACATGAGCGTGCCTCTGTACCGGTTTGTCATGGATCCGAAACCAAGATTGAAGTAATAATAGAAACGGCGAATAAAGTTCTTATCTTTCACATCCGGGTTGTGGTATGACTTTAGAAACAATGCACATAACGCGGGACTCAAGGTTAGCGCATTTACAGCCGAAATTAATATGGCAATAGCAAGCGTAAGGCCAAATTGCTTAAAGAACACCCCACTAGTACCACCAATAAAGCTTACAGGAATAAATACAGCCGCCATAACCAGTGTTATAGAAACGATAGCAGGCGCAATCTCCTTCATAGCTTCAATAGAAGCTTCTTTCGCATCTTTAATTCCGGCATCCATTTTGGCGTGAACGGCCTCAACAACCACAATCGCATCGTCCACCACAATACCAATGGCCAGTACCAAAGCAAATAGGGTAAGCAGGTTTATCGAAAACCCGAACACCAATAGAAAGAAGAATGTACCCACAATAGCAACAGGCACAGCAATGGCCGGGATTAATGTTGCGCGGAAACCCTGAAGGAATATTAATACCACAAGGAACACAAGCACAAACGCCTCAAGTAATGTATGAAGAACCTTGGAAATAGAAGCATTTAAAAACGCACTGGCATCCATCTGGTAATCGTATTCAATACCTGGAGGAAAATTTTCGGCAACTTTGGCCATCTCAGCCTTTATTTCGTTGATAATATCCTGGGCATTGGATCCGGCTGTCTGGTTTATACCAATAATTACTGCGGGGCAGTTATCATTTCGGGCAAAGAAGGTGTAGCTCATAGCGCCAAGCTCTATGCGGGCAACATCTTTCACACGCAAGATCTTCGAACTCTGCGACCGGATGATGATATTACCGAACTCTTCGGCAGATTGAAGCCTACCCGTATATTTCAGCGCATATTGAAAGGATTGATCGCTGTTTACCCCTAATTCACCAGGTGCAGCTTCGATATTCTGATCCTGTAACGCAGCAATCACTTCACCTGGCGTAATGTTGTACACCTTCATTACATCCGGCTTGAGCCAAATACGCATGGTATAATCCTTCGATCCATACACATTGGCGTCACCAACACCATTTACGCGTTTAATACGTGGTACAATGTTGATATTGGCGTAGTTTTGAATGAACTTATCGTCGTAATCCTTATTTCGGGAGCGAAGTATTATCATTAAAACGGTACTGCTCTGCTGCTTGGCAACAGTAACACCATTACGGGTAACTTCAGCAGGTAAAAGGGCTGCAGCTTGCGCTACACGGTTCTGAACGTTTACTGCTGCAATATCCGGATCGATACCCTGTTTAAAATATACGTTTATGGAGGCTCCTCCACCATTGGTTGCGGTAGAAGTCATGTAAGTCATCCCCTGCACACCGTTAATTTGTTCTTCGAGAGGAACAATAACACTTTTCAATACGGCATCGGCACTAGCCCCAGCATATGCAGTGCCCACTCTCACTGTAGGAGGTGCAATATTCGGGTATTGCTCAATAGGCAACGAATAGATCCCGATAACACCAAGTACTACAAAAAGAATTGAAATGACGGTTGATAAAACCGGTCTTTCTATAAATGTTTTAAGCATTGATTTCGATGTTTAGTTTATTGGACTTTAATTTTTTTGCCGTTGCGAAGGGTGATTAAACCGCTTGTAACAATTTTATCACCAATTTCGAGGCCTTCCAATACAGCATAGCTCTTGGAATCGGGTGTAGACTTAACAGTAATCGATTTCTGCACCACAGAGTCGCCCTGTACCTTATATACCAGAACTTTATCCTGTTGATTAAATGTTGCGCCCTGAGGTATAACCAATACATTCTTCAATGTTCTTGGTATTATTATTTTACCACTGGTACCACTTCGCAAAAGGCCCTGCTTGTTCGGGAATATAGCCCTGAAATTAACAGCACCCGTAACAGCATCTACAACGCCCGAGATAGTTTGAATGCGGCCTGTTTCTTCATATTCGCTGCCATCCGAAAGTTGAAGCTTTACAGAAGGCATATTTTTGATTTTATCCGCCTGGTTTTTCCCTTCCCAGTTTCTCAGAAACTCGTAAAGGTCTTTCTCATTCATCGAGAAGTAAGCAATTACATTGGTAGTATTAGCAACGGTGGTTAATACACTGGTATTGTTTACCAAACTTCCCTGACGGAAAGGAATAGCACCTACTACCCCATTTACAGGGCTTGTAACTGTTGTCCATCCAACGGTAGCTTTGGCCTGCTCCAGTGCTGCTTTGGCCGAAGCAAATGTGTTTTCGTAAGCCGTAAGACGAACCTTGCTGATAATACCCTTCTCAGCCAAAGGCCTCATCCTCTCTATATCCAGCTTGGCAGTATTGTATGTAGCCTGGGCAGTTTCAATACTCTGGACAGCCGAAGGTGAATTGATTCTGAACAAAGGCTGTCCCTTTTTAACAATGGTACCTTCATCTATCAATACTGCCTCAATAAACCCGTCTATACGGGGTTTTATATCGATATCTTCCTGTCCCTTAATAACTACAGGAAACACCGATTGTAGCTCTACATCCTGAGATGTTAAAGTGGCTACAGGATAGGATTTGATCTGATCGGCCATGTTTGGCCCAGCCTGCTTGCTTTTACATGCAGTAAAAAACACAAGGAGACTCAATGCTCCAATAAATAAAATACTGTTCTTCATATGTTTAATTTGTAAGCGATACCAGCTTCGTTTTTATTCTATAAAAGATATTGTTTGATAATTATTTAGCTTTTAATAATGGCGAATTAAAATTGTTGACATGGTCAATTACTATGCCAGAGTCATAAATCTTTTGCCTTACTTTGTAAATGGTCGATGACCTTATAAAAAGCATCTAAATCGGCTTGTTCCAAGCCTTCCAAAAGTTCTTTATTCAGGTCACGCTCAATATTTAGCCATTGCTCAATAGCTCTATCACCTTTCTTCGACACCATAAGGTGATTTTTCCTGCGGTCATTCAGATCGACCACCCGGCGAACCAAATCCCTGCTCTCCAAACAATCTATCATTCGCAATATGGCCGATTCATCTTTCCCCATAAGATCCGCAATCTGCTTCTGATTAACTTCATCCTCCTCCTTACTTATTAAATAGAGGAGTCTGAATTGTTCAATAGTGAGATTTGCTTCAGCTTGTTCAGCATTCCTTTTTTTAAGAACCCTGAACATTTCCTTCATCATCCCGCCTATTAGCATTACTAATGTTTTACTCTGCTTTTCCATGATTGGTTTTATGCGGGTACAAAGGTAAACAGAATTAGTTGACATATGCAACTAAAATGACAACTAATTACCTTGCTCTGCAATGATTGTTTTCCATTAAATTCCACTAACTTTAATAGAATATAATACTTACCAAATGCAAGCGCTTTACTATTCATTCTCACTATTGACGGTTGCCATAATAACATACTTTGTATACAGGCATGCCAAAATCCATAAGGGACATCATTTACATGCGGAAGGCAAAAATGACTTTTTTCTGCTGGGCAACCTTTTCTGGAAAATATTCAGCACATCGGGCCACGCAATTATTTTACTGCAAGACAATAAAATAGTAAACAGCAACGACATGGCTTGCAAATTATTTGGCGCTACTTACAACGATATTGTTGGGAAAAGCCCGTTTGATCTATCTCCCGAATACCAACCCGATGGCGAATTGTCGGTGAAAAAAGGAAAAAATTTGCTTAGAAACATTTTAACGGAGGGCACGATAAGTTTTGAATGGAGCCATAAAAAGTTGAATGACGAATTGTTTTTAGCAAAAGTATCGGCCAGTTCTTTCGAGTTAAATGGTAAAAATTACGCAGCAATAACAATCGAAGATATTACTTTAGCAAGGCAGGAACACAATGAATTACAGGATTACAGGGAAAAAATTGAACTACTGCTGGAAGAAAAAACAGAAAAGCTAGAACACGCCAACCAGGAACTTGTTGCTCAGAACGAAGAGCTGGACACCTCAAATGAAGAGCTGTTGTCGTTAAACGAGGAATTGAATGCCACCAACGAAAAACTCGAAAATGCCAACGCTTTATTGAAAAACGAAATAACTGAACACGAAAAAACACAGGCTGAGAGGGAAATTTACCGCAAACAGCTCGAAAGCCTTTTGGAACAAAAAACAGAATACCTCGAACAACTAAAAGAACGGTTTACCGAAGTATATTCCAACACTTCTGATGCCATTACCTTTTTCGACCTTATTTACAACGATTCTGTTACACTTAAGGTGTTCGATATGAACCCTGTGGCGCAAAAACTTTTTTCGGTAAACAAGGAGAAAATAAAAAAGGGCTTGGTAGCTTCTGATTTTATTCCGAAAACAGATTATGAGGCATTCGTGAAGGACATCTTACCCAGGTTACTAGCGGGTAATATCGTAACTGTAAAAAAAGAAGCCGAGTTAACCTCCATTTACTGGCAATCGACCCTGACTCCCATTAAGGATAAAAATGGGGCGGTGAACCGAATTGTTGTTTTTTCGAAAGACATAACGGCCGAGTATGAACGCGAAAGAATAGCGACAATTCTAAATGCCGCCATCGATAGTTGGCCATTCGAATTCTGGGCACGCGACATAAATGGCTACCAGATTCTGCAAAACAAAATTTCGCGCGAAAGAGCAGGAAACCTGATAGGTAAACGGATTGAAGATATCGACATGCCGGAAGATACCAGAAAACAGTCCGAACAACTGATAAAAAGAGTATTATCAGGCGAAAGCATCAGTATTGAAACCGAAAAGGTCGATTCGGGCCAGAAACGTTATATAATCTACAAGCTCAATCCAATATTTACCGATACCGGAATCAAAGGTTACACAGCTATAGCTATAGATATTACTGAACGCAAAATGGCTGAAGATTCCCTAAGGGAAAGTGAAGAACGTTTCAGAAGTATCACCCGTCTTTCCAAAAACCTGGTATACGATTTCGACCTGAAGGCAAATAAAATAAATTGGGATGGTGCTATTGAAGAAGTAACCGGTTATACTTTCGAAGAATATAAAGATGTAAGCTTCGACCAATGGGTTGAAATGATCCATCCCGACGATAAAGAAAAGGCTATTAAACAATACTATGAATCCCTTGCCCAGTTAAAACCATACCAGGCAGAATACAGGTATAAAAATAAGGATAACCAGTACCGATGGATTGATGAAGATACCCATATCATTGTAGCCTCCGACAATACGCCTATAAAGCTATTGGGCGTATTGAAAGACATTACAACGCGTAAAGAATCGGAAGAAAAAATCAGGAAAAGTGAGGAGAAATACAGGCTTTTGGCCGAGAATATCGACGACGTCATTTGGAAAATGGACGTAAATACGCTCTGCTATACCTATTTTAGCCCCTCAGTAACCAAATTAACCGGCTATTCCGTTGAAGAGGCAATGGAACTAAAACCCGAGCAAATATTAATGCCCGATTCACTCAATGATTTGTTGACTGTTATGCCTCAGTGGATCTCCCGATTTAACAATAATGAACCTGCATCTCAAAACAAAACATTCGAATACCAGATAAAGCATAAAAAAGGGTTCTCTGTGTGGGTAGAAGTTAATGCCATCCTTATTAAAGATAGCTCAGGAAACACCAGCGAAATAATAGCTACATCGCGCAGTATTGAAGAGCGAAAAGCTTCCGAATTATCCCTTTACAAAAGCGAAGAACGTTATGGCCTTGTCACAAAACTATCGGGTTACGTGGTTTATGATTACAATTTAATTAATCAATCAGTTGCCTGGGCTGGTGCGGTTGAAGATATCCTAGGGTATACAAACGATGAGATGGAAGAAAGAAACATTGAGCAATTAAAAAACCTGATACACCCTGAGGATTTATATGAAATACGCGAGAATTATACTACAGAAAGTAATTCTATTCTTAAAACGAGCATGCATTGCAGGTATTTGACGAAAAACAAAGGATATATATGGGTCGAAACACTGGCATTTCTCTTTACCGATAACCAAAACAAACCCTACCGATGGTTAGGAATTATGAAAGATATCACTGAGCAACTTCGCATGCAGTCATTAATAACGGAAAGCGAAGAAAAATTACGAACAATATTCAACACGAGTAAAGATGGAATAATGCTTCTGACCAAAGGCTTGAAAATTTACGATGTTAACGAGGCTGTATTAAGGCGTTCGGCTTATTCGCGCGAAGAAATCATAGGAAAAAACTTTTTAAGCTTTATTAGCGAAGATGACAATTCTTCATTTGCACAACATCTTTTATCCTTTTGGGAGAAAGGCACAATGAATAATATTGAAACCAATATAATTATAAATAACAATGGGTCTTTCCCGGCCGAAATTAACATTACGCCTATTCAAATTGATAAGCAGAAAATGCTGTTGCTTATGATTCATGATATTTCGGAACACAAACGACTCGAAAAACTATTGCTTCATAGTGTTATAAATACAGAAGAACAAGAACGGATACATTTCTCGCAGGAATTGCACGATGGCTTGGGACCCATATTATCGGCAGCTAAAATGTATGCCGAATGGTTGGGCGATCCTGGATCGGGCGTTGATTCCAGGCTTATTATTGCCGATCTTCAAAAATTATTGGAAGAATCGACCCGGACAGTAAAAGACATTTCGTTTAAACTAAGCCCCCATATTCTGCAAAATTATGGTATTGTAGAAGCTATAAAAGCCTACGCCGAAAAAGCTGGGAAAACAACACGTACGCAAATCACTATCCATGCTGTAAAGATCAATCCTTTCGACGAAATAATAGAAACCATCTTATACCGGGTAATTTGCGAATGTATCAGCAACTCACTTAAGTATGCCAATGCCTCTAACATTTCGGTTGCTTTTAAATTGACAGAAAGCATGCTGAACATCGAAATTTCCGACAACGGTGTTGGGTTTGACATAAGCACAGTTTCACAAAAACACAAGGGGTTGGGCTTATTAAATATTCAAAGCCGCTTAAAATCAATAAACGGCAATTTCTATATGAAAAGCACAGCAAACAGCGGAACCCAAATTATAATAAATGTTCCACTTCAGGATTGATGGTTTTTGTAAAATATATAACTTTAGTTTCCGAATAAACTATGGCCTAATGATAAAACTGATAATAACCGACGATCATATAATGTTCCGCGAAAGTATAGGCAAAATGCTTTCGTTAAAAAACATAGCCCAGGTTATTGCCGAAGCATCGAATGGAAAGGAGCTGCTGGCATTGCTCGATACTCATAAGCCCGATCTGGTTTTAATGGATATTGCAATGCCCGAAATGGACGGTATTGAAACAACAAAAAAGGCAATTGTAAAACAACCAGGGCTGAAAGTCCTCACGCTGTCGTCGTTTGGCGACGAACAATATTACTTTAACATGGTAGATGCCGGAGCCAAAGGATTTGTATTAAAAAATGCAAGTATGGCAGAACTGGAAAAAGCCATAAAAGAAGTTGCAAACGGGGGTAGTTGGTTCTCCTCCGAATTATTACAAAAAGTAATCCTTCATATCAGTTCGAAACCCAAAAAACAAATCGAATCCGACCTTTCGGTCCGCGAATTAGAAATACTTAAACTCATCTGCGAAAATCTAACCAACGAACAAATTGCTGATAAAATCAATTTAAGTTATGATACCGTAAAATGGCACCGTGCCAATATTTTATCGAAAACCGGTTGTAACAACGCCGTGGGGCTGCTGCTCTACGCATTAAAAAACAAGATTATTGAAATATAGTAATCGTGCGAATTTGCTACTGTGCGACTTACAATCATTTAACTTCCGCCACTTAAGATAACTCTCATTTCCCGCGATACTTGCAATCAGTACCCATCCCTGGGGCTGGATAATTCCCATTCTTACTACCTGTATTTTTCCATACCCGTGTTAGTTTAAATCCGTTCTGGGAGCTAGTGTTTCCTTCACTTACCCAGCGTAATTTTGGAAAATATTCTTTATCAATTACTATGGCAATAAAAATTATTCTGGTAGACGATAATGATCCCTTTCGGGATGCATTAAAAAAAGTATTGATTAATAAATTCAATACCGAAGTAATTGGAGAGGCCTCATCCGGAACTGAGTTTAACAAACTTACCAATCTGCATTTTGCCGATGTTATTCTAATGGATATAATGATGCCTGATATCGATGGCATTACTTTAACCAAAGAGGCTTTATGGACCAATAACTATTTAAAGTTTATCGCAATTACAATGCATTATGATAAGGTCTACCTTACGTCATTATTAGAAGCTGGATTTAAAGGCTGCGTATTTAAAAGCAATATTTTTTCTGAAATACTCGCTGCTATAAAAACCGTTATGGCCGGAAAACTTTACTTCCCCAATGACATTCTGCTTGATTTTAACAAGAAATAAACTTCACCATGGTAGATATAAGTCATTTAAAAGAAAAATTTATCGAGGAAGCCGAAGTACTGTTAATAAGTCTCGACAATACACTCATTGAACTCGAAAAAGAAGGAAATAGTAATTCCGTAGATGAGGTTTTCAGGATTATTCACACTATAAAAGGAGCAAGCGGCATGTTTGGATTCGGGAAAGTGGTGGAAATTACCCACGAAACCGAAAGCATGTTCGATTTGGTGCGAAGTGGCAAACTAAACCTTTCGTCCGATATGATTGAGCTTACTTTTTCCATTGCAGACCATATCAGAACACTCATAAACAGTAAAGAAACTACTGATGAACATATCTTAAACCAGCACAATTTATTAAAAGAAAATATCCTGCAATTCAAAGGGAACATGGATATATCAATTACTGAAATATCCCCCCTAATACCGGAAAGTGTAGATTTAACCGGCAAAAATACATGGAATATCCTGTTCTTTCCGAGTGATGAGTTAATAAAACGTTGCATTAACCTCATCTATACTTTTCAGGATTTATTCGCACTGGGAGAATACCGGATTTCTGAAATTCCATTCAACGAAAACAATATTCAATACTGGAGCATTTTCCTGGTAACCGACCGCCCGTACGATGAAATAGAAGGTGCTCTCATGTTTGTACTCGACTATTGCAAAATAGTTCAAATTGCCCCATACAATACGTTGTTCCCGGTTTTATGGCCTCGAAGCGGACAATGCCCATCGCCGGTTTCCCCATTTCAATCCTTGCT
>DATALJ010000170.1:0-7867 GCA_036261135.1 Bacteroidales bacterium | reverse complement strand
GTCAGAGACATTCGCTGATCGGCTTCGTAGCAAACAAACTACGAAGAGCTTGGGGGTTCAGAGGAATATAAGACTGTACGCTAGAGCATTTTATTAATTTAGCACCAAACATTTGTTTATGTATAGCAACTTGCTTCATCTGTTGTCAAACTTTGTCTCATTAAATAATGATGATATTCAGTTTATCCAGACCTTGTTTATTCCGCTTTCTGTTAAAAAGGATACCGTTTTAATTAATAATGGAGAGGTTTCCGACAGGGTATTCTTTGTAAATTCCGGATATTTACGATACTACAGAACAGTTGATACAGGAGAGGAGCAAACCATTCATCTTTCATCGCCAGGGGAGTTTGCAGCCGCCTTTTGTAGCTTTGTTACGGGCACTAAATCAGAGGAAATCCTTCATGCGGTAACGGATTCAGATTTGTTATGTATTACAAAGACAGATCTGGAGAAGCTTTACGCGTCGGAGATCAAATGGCAGATCTTTGGTCGTAGGCTTATGGAGAGCCTTTTGCTGGAGAAGGAGAAGCGAATCATTAGCCAAATCTCGCTATCTGCCTCTGATCGCTATGCGCGATTGCTCGAAACCAATCCTGCGCTGATACAGAATGTACCTATTCAATATTTAGCCTCGTTTATTGGCATTCAGCCTGAATCGTTGAGCAGGATCCGCAAACAGATTTTTCTAACAAATGTTAAGTAGAAAGGCTGCTGGCTTTCGTAGGTTTGTGTAATAATCTTTTAATTTTATTACAATGAAAACCGCATTAATTACCGGTGCTACAGAAGGCATGGGGTATGAATTTGTCAGACTTTTCGCTCAAAAAGGAAATAACTTAATTCTGGTTGCAAGGAATGAAGATCGTTTGAAATCTATAGCCAAAGAGCTGACTTCCGAAAAGGTTGACGTTACGTATTATGCAAAAGACCTAAGTATTGTGGATAATGCATTGTACATTTACAACGATTTGAAAAGCCAGCATATTGCTGTAGATTATCTGGTAAATAACGCCGGATTTGGCATCAATGGGCTGTTTACTGAAATTGACTGGCAGAAAGAGCTCGAGATGTATAATCTAAATATGCTTACCCTGGCCTATTTCACCAAGATGTTTGGTCAGGATATGAAATCCAGGAATTTCGGGCGTATTCTGAATGTGGCCTCTACAGGATCGTTTCAGCCCGGGCCTTATATGGCCGGGTATTGTGCATCAAAGGCATTCGTGTTGCATTTATCCGAAGCCGTTAACTATGAGCTAAAGGGTACCGGTGTTAGCGTAACCGCATTATGTCCGGGCGTTACAGATACAAAGTTTCATTCGGTTGCACAAACGAAAGAAACCATTATGTCGAAGTTTTTGTCGCATGCAAAGCCGAAAGACGTTGCCGCTTATGGGTATAAGCTGATGATGAAGAAGAAACAGTTTGGTATTCATGGGTTCGCTAACAAACTG
This sequence comes from Bacteroidales bacterium, assembly GCA_036261135.1. Lineage (GTDB taxonomy): Bacteria > Bacteroidota > Bacteroidia > Bacteroidales > JAAUTT01 > JAAUTT01. Next base: position 6,410 of record DATALJ010000170.1, on the reverse strand, counting down.
CTTATTTTTTCGGTGCGGCTAAGCAGCCGGGGAATGGCAACGATGTTTGCAGGTAAGATGCTGAAGGTGGGGTGACGCAAGCCCTTTCAGCAGGGTTGTTAAAGTTCTAATTAGCGCAGAAGTTTTACTACGAAGCAACTTCCCTCTTGGAGAAGAGGGTAAGGGAGATTGATTTGATAAGTAATATGTTTCAATCCCCCTGCCCCCTTCGCCAAGGGGGATTGGATAATTTGTTAACTTACAATTCTATAAATGAGAACTTAACCGACCAGTCTCTTTGGAGGGATTGCGGCCTTTGCGCTTCTTTTGTGTCTTTGCGTGAAATCTTACGTCTTTGCGTGAAACATTAAAGCGGTATGTTTCCGTGCTTCTTTGGCGGATTGTTCTTGCTTTTCGATTTGGTCATATCCAATGCCTGGTAAAGCTTGAAACGCGTTTGTTTTGGGAGGATAATCTCGTCGATATATCCCAGTTCGGCAGCTTTGTATGGGTTAGCGAATAGGGTACGGTATTCGTCTACCTTTTGCAGGCGATCTTCTTCCGACTTCAGTTTGTTGCGGTGCAGGATGTTTACCGCACCTTCGGGGCCCACTACGGCGATCTCCGCAGTTGGGTAAGCAAAATTGACGTCGGCGCCGATGTGCTTGCTCGACATCACATCATAAGCCCCACCATAAGCCTTACGTGTAATGACCGTAATTTTTGGCACCGTGGCCTCGGAGTATGCGTAAAGAAGTTTTGCTCCGTGTCTGATGATTCCTCCCAATTCCTGTGTAGTACCTGGTAAAAAGCCCGGCACATCAACAAATGTTACAATGGGTATATTGAATGCATCGCAAAAGCGAACAAAGCGTGCACCTTTTACTGATGAGTCAATGTCTAATACGCCTGCCAGCACACAGGGTTGATTGGCAACTACGCCAATAGTTTTGCCACCAATGCGTGCAAAGCCTATAATGATATTCTGCGCATGATGGGGTTGTACTTCGAAAAAATTCTGGTTGTCGACTACAGTTGTGATCAGTTCTTTAATATCATACGGTTTATTCGGGTCAACCGGGATGAGGGCTTGCAGACTTTCGTCCTCGCGTGTTACTTCATCAGTCGTAGGTTTGAATGGCGGATCTTCCATGTTGTTGGATGGCAGGTAGCTGATGAGTTCCCGTAACATGAGCATGGCCTGCTCATCGTCGTTTGCCATCATGTGTGCCACGCCACTCTTCGAATTGTGAGTAAGTGCGCCGCCCAGGTCTTCTTTGGTAACATCTTCGTGGGTTACCGCTTTGATTACTTCTGGACCCGTAATGAACATGTAGCTTTTCTCCTTAACCATGAGAATAAAGTCAGTGAGGGCTGGGGAGTAAACGGCACCGCCTGCGCAAGGTCCCAAAATTGCTGAGATTTGAGGAATAACTCCCGACGCCATAACATTCAAATGAAAAATGTCGGCATATCCGGCAAGACTCTGAACGCCTTCCTGTATGCGGGCTCCACCCGAGTCGTTAAGGCCAATTAAGGGAGCTCCCATTTTCATAGCGGTTTGCATGATCTTTACCACCTTGTCGGCATTGGCGCGACTCATGGTACCACCGAATACCGTAAAATCCTGGGCAAAGACGAATACCAACCGTCCGTCAATCTTTCCATAGCCGGTTACCATTCCGTCTCCGGGGACTTTATTATCTGCCATCCCGAAATCGCTGGTGCGGTGAACAACCAGTTTATCGAATTCTACGAATGTTCCGGAATCCAGCAAATCCAATATTCTTTCGCGGGCAGTTTTCTTGCCCTCTGTATGTTGCTTATTTATTTTATCTTGTCCGCCACCCATTTCGGCAGCTTTTAACTTCTCATTTAAAAGGCTGTATTTTTGTTCTAGCGTTTGCATAAGTCTATTTTATAGATTTTAGGTTTATTCTAACACAATGAGAGGCTGATTTCCGGTAACCGTGTCGCCTTCCTTAACCAATACCTTCTTAACTACAGTATCTTTGCTCACTTTATATTCGCTCTCCATTTTCATGGCAGAAACCACAATGGCTGTATCGCCAGCCTTCACCGGATCGCCTGGCTTAACAAGTATTTTCACAATTTTTCCCGGCATTGGCGTGGATATTACATTGCTGCTATTATCCAACTGGCCTTTGTTCCGGCTGGCCAGATAGCGCGTTTCGGCATCTACAATTTCAATATCGTAGCTCTTGTAATACGTATTGGTGATAAACTTCTTACTCGTAGAGCCTTCAATTACCCCTACATTGTGAGATGTACCGTTGTGTATTACAGAGTATTCATTCGTTTCAACTTTGCAAAGGTCTACTTCGTAGATTTTACGGTCTACTTCAACAGTTATGCGGTTTTTATCCCGCGATACGAGCTTAACTTTCGACAGGCGGTTATTAATTTTTATTTCCAATTCCATTGTTTAAAGGCTTTTTTAACAGTTAAATTCTTACAATACCTTTGGAACGCCCATAGGTCTTCCATGCCGAGTGTTCACCATTTTGTGGTTTGTCTTTTATGGCAATGGTTTCGAGCTTATCCATGTAGTGAATGAAGGATGTTATCACTGCAATGTCCTCGCAATCTGACTCACAGGGTATATCATCGTTGAATAACTCGTTAAAGTGCTTTTCTATGAAGTGCGTATCGTATTTCCCTGCTGCAAAGCTGGGGTGAGAGATTATGTTATTCAAAAACTTTATGGAAGTCTTTACTCCTGATATTTTATATTCGAACAAAGCTCGTTTCATGCGATCGATAGCTCCTTTTCGCGTACGGGAGTGTACAATGAGCTTTGATATCATTGGGTCGTAATAAATAGGTATTTCGTAACCCTGGTAAACATAGCCGTCTACACGAACTCCCAACCCGTTGGGCTCGGAAATATAGCGGATCATACCAGGCGATGGCATGAAATTATTGTCGGGATCTTCGGCATAAATTCTACATTCGATGGCGTGCCCCTGTATCCGGATGTCCTTTTGTTTATAGGGTAAAACATCGCCATTGGCAATGCGTATCTGTTCTTTAACTAAGTCGATGCCAATTACACGCTCGGTTATGGGATGTTCTACCTGCAAGCGTGTGTTCATTTCGAGGAAGTAGAAGTTCAGTTTGTCATCCACCAGGAATTCAATGGTTCCTGCGCCCTCATAATTAACCGATTTGGCGGCTGCAACGGCAGCATCACCCATTTTCTCGCGAAGCTCAGCCGTGAGGATTGGCGATGGCGTTTCTTCCAGAACCTTTTGGTGCCGGCGTTGTACCGAACATTCCCTCTCGCACAGGTGAACAATGTTGCCGTGCTTATCGCCCAAAACCTGAAACTCAATGTGGTGTGGCGATGTAATGTATTTTTCAATATAAACTGAGTCGTCTCCGAATGCGGCTTTGGCTTCGGACTGTGCAGCCCTTTATGGCCTGTTCAACTTCCGATTCGTCCTTTACCAAACGCATGCCTTTACCGCCACCACCAGCTGATGCTTTGATAATAACCGGCAAACCTATCTTTTTGATGATTTTGGTTACGTCTTCCTTAGCAACAATCTTGGCTTCGGTTCCGGGTACTACTGGAACGCCTGCGTTAATCATGGTTTTACGGGCAGTTATTTTATCACCCATAGTGGAAATAGCATGGGGAGAGGGGCCAATAAAGTTAATGCCCGACTTGCCGCATAAACGGGCAAATTCAGCATTTTCGCTCAGGAAACCATAGCCAGGATGAATGGCATCGGCGCCTGATTGTTTGGCAACTTTGATAATCTTGTCCATTTTAAGGTAGCTCTCGCTGGAGGAGGCTGGCCCAATGTTATAGGCTTCATCGGCATAGCGGACGTGCATTGACGTGCGGTCGGCATCCGAATAGATAGCAACTGTGCGGATCCCCATTTCCCGACACGACCGCATGATACGGATCGCAATCTCTCCGCGGTTTGCAATTAGTATTTTTCTTATCATTAGGTTGTGAATTACGGTTTAAAAAACAAAGTCGAATTTGTTTTGTTTGAAAAGTAAAAGAAGAAATGATAAATTTTAGTTGTAATTAGCTACAAAATAAATGGTTGTGTGTGATTTGTTCAACGAATATTATGGAGAAGTAAGTATTTTTAGCTATTGGAATGATTACTTTGCACATTCACGTTAATAAAAATTTGATGATTATCGGCTAAAAAATCAAATAAATATATAAATTGCACCGCTTTGCAAAAATTGAAAATAGCTTACTACTATGGAATTAGAAAATGCTTGTCAGACTTCGTCTGATCAGCTAAAAGGTGTGAATTTTGATGCTTTTATTGCCGTTTCCGGTTATGAGAGCAGGAGTAGTTTTTTAGCTACCCAAATCAATACATCTGCGATTCCAAAGAAGATTGTTTTAGCTTTTGCCGAAAAAAAGGAACTGCTTTACCGCGAGTTAAATGATAAGAAATACAAGGAACTGGGATTCACATTTGTAGAAGCACCATCGCATAATCCCCAGCAGTTGCCCGAAATAATGGACGATATCATCGAAGATATAAGTAAGGACGATGTCAATATACTGATTGACTATTCCAGTATGCCTAAAATATGGTATTCTGAGATATTGAATTACTTCAACAGCCAGGAGGATCTATCGAATGTGAATTTGTGGTTTAGCTATTCACCCTCTTCATTTATAAAATCGATTTCTTCGATTTCCAATAAATACCACGATCCTATAAAGCCAACTGCCCTAAGTAATAAGCCCATTGCGCTTATCCTGGGCTTGGGATATGAAAAAGGCCGTACCGAGGATATCTCGAAACAGCTGAATGCACAGGTTACCTATGCTTTCTACGCAAACCCATCGGTGGATAACCGGTATGTGAATGAAGTGCTGAGCAACAACGAATCGGTATTAAAGAAAATCAGTAACGAAAAGATTATTCCTTATACGATATTTGATTTAAACTCTGTTAGCGAGACATTGACACAGCTTTGTATCAATTTACGCATGGATCATCAGGTATTGCTGGTTCCTGTAGGGCCAAAACCATTCACGCTGATGTGTTTTATTCTTGCTTCCCGCTATCCCGATATTAAAATATGCAGGGTTTCTACAATCATTAACTCGGCAGCTACTGACCATGCCGCTCACGGCGAACTGCTGGTATACAAGGTCGAATTTACCACAGAAGAAACCGATTATTGATCGGAACCCAAGTTTTTACGCCGCTTTTTCAATCTTCTCATCTTCAAATTATCAAATTTCCACAATTTCAAATTGTCATAATCACAAATTTTAATACCTTGTCTTTTGTAATTAAACGCTTAAACAGGAAGGCATATGGGCGAAGATTTTTGTGTTTTGGCTATTAAAACTGAGTTTCTTCAGACGAAGATTGCTGTTTACAAACAAGGTTCGCTTGTTTTTCTTAAAACCATTGTACATGCTCAGGAACAACTGGCTGCATTTAAGGTGAATACCGACCAGTACGAATTTCGCGGAATGGCTATATGGGATGAGCTAAGCCACGCCTGTGTTGAAGCTTGTTGTATTAAAATAATTATGGCACGGGGCGGACTGCTTAAGCCAATTCCATCGGGTATTTATGAAGTGAATGAGGCCATGAAGCAGGATTTGCACAATAGTCCATATGGCAGGCATTCGGTAAATATTGGTGGTTTAGCGGCCGATTGGCTTACAACAAAGATTCCGGGTGCAAAAGCGTATATTGCCGACCCTGCTGTGGTTGATGAACTCTGCGACCTGGCCCGTTATACCGGTTTTCCCGATGTTAAACGTACTTCCATTTTTCATGCCTTAAACCATAAGTATGTTGCCCGGCGGTTTTCGCAAACTACCCGGCGTGCTTACGAAGATATGAACCTGATTGTAGCTCATTTGGGCGACGGAATTTCGATTGGTGCTCACAAGCACGGCAAAGTAGTAGATGTAAACCAGTGTTTCGATGGTGAAGGACCGTTCTCTCTCGAGCGGGCTGGCTCTATTCCTATGATTGATCTAATAAAGATGTGTTATTCCGGCAAATACCCACAGAGTCAGATTCTAACCATGATAAGGAATGAGGGTGGACTGTTCGCTTATCTTGGTTCATCCGATGTATACGAAATCGAAAAAGCTGAACAATCTAAAAATACTGAGGTTCTTGAAATTTTTGAAGCCATGGCCTATCAGATCGCCAAATATATCGGCTATATGGCTCCTGTATTTGCCGCTCCGGTAGATGCCATCTTAATTACAGGTATGCTGGCTAATAATAAATGGTTTACTTCCCTCATTATTGAGCGGGTAAAGTTTATTGCACCTGTCCAAATCTTTCCTGGCGAGGACGTGCTCGATGCATTGGCCATGAATGCTAACCTTTTGCTCAAAGAAGAGGTGTCGGTGTTGATCTATCAATAGAGAAGATTCCACATTTTAT
>DATALJ010000100.1:0-2786 GCA_036261135.1 Bacteroidales bacterium | reverse complement strand
TGGCTCTATTTTCGATGCACAATTGCTCTTTATGCATCAAATCATCCATATCAATTTTCTTCGCTCAACTTATATATTGAAATCGGACATTTTCAAAATGTAGCTGCATAAAAAAGGCTGCCCTTTTTGGACAGCCTCTTTTACAAATAAAATATTTAACCGATTAATCTTTACTTCTATTTCTGCTTAAGAATGCTCCATCCGCCTTTTAAGCCAAAAATGAACCAGGCAAGCGTTACCGTTCCGGCAGCAAAAATGGTATCTCCAATTATGCGGAGCCATTTGAACGTCACAATATAATCCTGTTGCATAAACTCTGCCGAACGGGCATACCATAACCCCTCCTGCACGCTTGCGACGGTTTGAGCAAATCCTACAGGAAGAACACTTATAAACACCATGGCGGCCAAACCTATATTGATACTCCAGAAAGAGAATTTAATCAGTTTATCTTTCCATACAATTTCCTTATTCATGTCGCGGAGCACAAATAAGAGCAAGCCTATTCCCAGCATACCATATACTCCAAACAGTGCGGTGTGACCATGAACCGGAGTTGTATTCAAACCCTGCATGTAATAAAGTGCGATAGGAGGGTTGATTAAGAATCCGAATATGCCGGCTCCAACCAGGTTCCAGAATGCGACGGAAATAAAGAAGTATATTGGCCATTTATAGGCTTTGATCCATTCATAGCTTCGACTGAGCTTTAGATTGTCATAGGCTTCAAAACCTAAAAGTACGAGCGGAACTACTTCAAGTGCGCTGAATGTTGCCCCCAAGGCCAGTACTGCTGTTGGAGTTCCCGAGAAGTATAAATGATGGAATGTTCCTAATATACCGCCTGAAAGAAATATGATTGTCGAAAATAATACGGTTGTTGTAGCGATCGAAGGTTTAATAATCTTCATACGTACAAAGAGAAATGCGATGACGACAGCAGAAAATACTTCAAAGAAGCCTTCTACCCAAAGGTGAACTACCCACCAGCGCCAGTATTCGGCCATGGCAAGATTTGTCTGGCGTCCCCACATGAGACCGGCTCCATAAAAGGCTGCAATTGCTACCGAAGAGACAAGGAACAAGATCAACAGGTTTCTGCTATCGTTCTTCTTGACGATGGCTGGCCAGATAGCTCTCCCCATAAGGAATAACCAGATGAAGAGTCCGGCAAAAAGGAAGATTTGCCAAAAGCGTCCCAAATCCACATATTCATAACCTTGGTGACCAAACCAGAAGTTTTCTACAAGACCCAATTTCTGCATTACACCAAGCCATTGACCCAATAACGATCCTAAGACAATCACAAGTAAAGCGCCAAATAGCACGTTCACTCCAAGTTTTTGGTATTTGGGTTCATAACCCGAAACCGCAACAGCATAATATAGTCCCGTAGCGAGCCATGAGGTTGCAATCCAGAATATGGCTATCTGAATATGCCACGTTCGCGAGATGGAGTAGGGGAGCCAATCGGCGAGCGGAATTCCATAAAAAGCCTGCCCTTCTACTGTGTAATGGGCCGTTATCACACCCATAAGCACTTGTACGAGTAGCAACGCCGATACGATCCAGAAATATTTAAGCGTAGCTTTTTGTGAAGGAGTTTGAACTTCCGTTTTCAAAGAGAAGGTGCCTGGGATATCCTGAGATTCTTTATCCCGGGTTCGGGCATAATGCCAAACCATGTAGCCAATACCTGCAAGGAGGAGGATAACACTGAAGCCCGTCCATAACAAAAGAGTACCTGTCGGCCGGTTGCCAACAAGTTCCTCTGCAGGCCAGTTATTCGAGTATGTAATTTCCTGATTGGGGCGTTGCGTAACACAAGCCCAGGAGGTCCAGAAGAAAAAGCTATTCATTAGTCTGACTCGCTCGGTCGATTTCAGAGAATTCTCAGGAATACTGTATGCGTCTCTCAGGTGTGCAAGTTCAGGATCGTTCGTAAAAAGTCCTCCGTAGAATTTACTGTTCGAAGCGATTGCTTCGGCTCTGAGGGGCGATACCGTCAATGTCTTTGTTTCGGGATCGTAGGTGTTCTTTCTTAATTCTTTTTGAAGTGTAACTTTCAGGTATGCTTTGCGCTCGTCGCTTAAGCTGGCGAAAGGCTTTCCATCATTTTGCATTGCCAGTTTATCCAGCATGTATACAGCTTCTTTGTGTAGCCAGTCGGCGCTCCAGTCGGGAGCTTGATAGGACCCATGTCCCCAAACGGTTCCCAATTCCTGTCCTCCAACCGATTGCCATACATTTTGTCCGTCTTTGATGTCCTGGCCCGTAAATAATACTTCGCCCGTAGTTGTAACCACCTTGTCAGGTATAGGAGGTGCTTGTCGATAGATTTCTATCCCATAGTAAGATAAAACTCCAAATGATATTACCATAACGGCAATGAACCATAACCAGAGCCTTCGAGTTGTTCTCATAATGTTCAGTTTTTTAATTAGTCGTTTTGTATTTATCGTTTATATAACATTTTCAGATTATCGATAGCTTTCAGAAAGTTCGGAATATTTGCACCGTAAGTTTCGTTGGCTTCAATTTTTTCAAATTCGGACAGCAGGTATTCCTGGTCATTTTCCGAAAAGGCTTTGTCGGCCATTTTAAAAAGGACATTATTCTCTTTGGCAATGTGACTCTGTAAAAGCTGTCCGTAATTGCACATGTTGTCGTACACAACATCCAAAGCATTAGTGTTACCGCTTTTGTATTGTTCAAGCCCAATATTCATACCCTGTACGTATTGTCTGCCGAGGGTATGGTCATGGAGCATTACAGCAATAGGGCCC
>DATALJ010000168.1:0-4215 GCA_036261135.1 Bacteroidales bacterium | reverse complement strand
ACTTTGTTGCGTCCCTATACTCCTTTGAAGGCTCAAAAATATAATCGTGAACCACAGCCCTGGAAATCCGCTCCGGCTTCACAGTAATTTTCTCGATAGGAAGGAACTGCTCGGAAACAGGAATCTGAACTGCTGCATTTTTAAACTGGTTGTAAACAATTTCAACATGATCATAGGTCTTATTGAGGAATTCATCCATGATCATTTGAACAACGGGAACGGTCGTCTCAAAATTAGAAGCATCCAGTAAATGGTTGTAATTTCCTTCGTGAAGGCGGTAATTCTTCTTCACAAAGAAATCATTCCCCTTTCGCCCAATAGTAAGGATTTTCAGGGTTCCATTTTCCAGTTGACGTGGAAATTTCTCGTACGCTACCTGCAATGCTCCTTTAATAACATTGGTATTGAAGGTTCCACACAAGCCACGGTTCGAAGTTATGGCAACGATAAGCACATGATTAACTTCGCGCTTGGCAGCGAGCGGATTATCCTCATCGCTGATGCTTGCACTCAATGTTCCAAGTATTTCCGACATCTTATCCGCATAGGGACGCAACAAAGTAATTGCATCCTGCGCCTTGCGTAACTTAGCTGCCGACACCATCTTCATGGCACTGGTAATTTGCCTTGTCGACGATACAGATGCAATCCTTGTCCTTATCTCCTTTAAATTCGCCATCGTTAATTATTATAAAGCGTCTGCCTATCTTTTAAATTGAAAAGCCACTTCCTTTGCCGCTTCTTCAAGAACGTTTGTTATGTCGTCATTCAGAACACCGTCTTTCAGCTTTTTCAATGTGTCTTTATGCTTCATTTCAAGATATTCAAGGTACTTGGATTCAAATTCCTTCACCTTCGAAGTAGGTATATCACGCAACAAAGCTTTGGTTCCACAGTAGATAATCGCAATCTGTTTTTCGACACTTACAGGCGAATACTGTCCTTGCTTTAATATTTCCACGTTCTTCGCGCCTTTATCGAGTACAGCTAAAGTAGCTGCATCGAGGTCTGAACCAAACTTAGCGAATGCCTCAAGTTCGCGATACTGTGCCTGGTCGAGTTTCAAGGTACCTGCTACCTTCTTCATCGACTTAATCTGGGCGTTTCCACCAACACGCGATACGGAAATACCTACGTTAATAGCCGGACGCACCCCTGAGTTAAATAAATTCGATTCCAGGAAGATCTGACCATCGGTAATTGAAATTACGTTGGTAGGAATATAAGCCGATACGTCGCCTGCCTGTGTTTCAATAATCGGAAGTGCAGTAAGGGAGCCTCCTCCTTTAACCATCGGTTTCAGCACATCCGGTAAATCGTTCATTTCACGGGCAATCGAATCGCTTTCGATAATTTTGGCGGCACGTTCAAGCAAGCGGGAGTGAAGATAAAAGACATCGCCCGGATAAGCCTCGCGGCCCGGTGGACGACGAAGCAACAACGACACTTCGCGGTATGCTACGGCCTGTTTCGAAAGATCGTCGTACACTACAAGAGCAGAACGACCTGAATCTCTGAAGAATTCACCAATTGCCGCGCCTGCGAATGGTGCATAAAACTGCAAAGCGGCAGGATCCGACGCAGTAGCGGAAACTATTACTGTATAAGACATTGCACCATGTTTTTCCAATGTACTAGCAATGTTGGCTACAGTTGAACCTTTTTGCCCTATTGCCACATAAATACAATATACGGGTTGTCCTTTATCGAAGAATTCTTTCTGGTTGATAATGGTATCAATTGCTATCGCTGTTTTACCGGTTTGGCGGTCGCCAATAATCAGCTCGCGCTGCCCACGACCCACAGGTATCATTGCATCAATAGCTTTTAATCCGGTTTGTAAAGGTTCGCGTACAGGCTGACGGTAAATTACGCCTGGGGCCTTACGTTCAAGCGGAAGCTCATAGGTTTCACCGTGAATCGGGCCTTTGCCATCAATAGGTTCGCCGAGAGTATTGATAACCCTTCCGAGTAACCCTTCGCCAACTCGAATTGAAGCGATACGCTGGGTTCGTCGAACTGTATCTCCTTCTTTTATACCGGTTGTTGAGCCCAAAAGAACGGCACCTACATTGTCCTCTTCAAGGTTCAACACAATTCCTTTTACGCCATTCTCAAATTCAATCATCTCATTGGATTGGACGTTGGATAGTCCGTAAATACGGGCAATTCCGTCGCCTACCTGCAGTACGGTGCCAACCTCCTCCATCTCAATTTGGGTGGCAAATCCCTCAATCTGCTTTTTTAAAACGGACGAAACTTCCGAAGGCTTAATATCTGACATATCTATTTGATTTTCTATTTATAGTTATCAATTCCGTTGTAATAAATTGCTCCTCATTTTATGTAAAGCCGATGAAACACTCGCATCGTATTGCTGATCCTCTACCCTGAGCACAAACCCACCAATAAGCGACGAATCAACTGCTACCTGCAAATCGATTTCCGACTTGTAAATATCTTTTAATACTTCAGCAATGCGTTTCCGTATTTCCTGGCTTGGTTCGGTGGCGAGTGTAAATACCGCCGATTTAATTCCCTTCTGTTTACGATACAAATGAATAAAATACCTGGTTATATCCTGAAGATGATGCGCACGATTGTTCGTGATAATCAAATGCAGGAAATTGAGCGTTATAGGTTGAATTCGTCCTTCGCCAAATACATGATCGATAAAACGGCTCTTAGCAGAAGGCTTATTTGCAGGATTAGATAAAAAAGCCTGAAAGACCTCACTTTCTTTCGTGGCCGACTCAATAAGCACAATGTCGTTCTGCACCTGGTCAAGAATATTTTTCTCAGTAGCAGTTAAAAACAAGGCCTTAGCGTAGCGTACAGCAATTTTACTCTGATTCATTCTTTACAGGCCTTAATTTAACTTGATTTCTCCGAGGAGCTTTTCAATGTACTCATTCTGATTCGTTGTTCCCGAAAGCTTTTCCTTAAGTATTTTCTCGGCAACCAATACCGATAATTCGGAAACCTGATCCTTAATTTCTTTCAAGGCAGCTTTTTTCTCCTGCTCAATAGATTGGCGGGCAGTTTGTATGAGTTTGTGCGATTCCTCTGCAGCAGCCGCTTTTGCCTCGTCGATGATTTTATCCTTCATCAGGCGGGCTTCCTGAATTAATTTGTCTCTCTCGGTACGTGCTTCGGCAAGAATTTTCTCATTATCAGCCTGAAGTTTTGCCATTTCAGCCTTTGTCCGATCGGCGGCAAGCAAAGCCTCTTCAATTTTGCTCTCCCTGTTTCTTATCCCTTTAAGAATAGGTTTCCATGCATACTTGGTTAACACAAACAGCACAATCCCAAAAGAGAGAAGCATCCAAACCAATCACCCAAAATCGGGTGTTACAAGTCCCATATATTAATTATTTAAAAATCAATGTAAAAGTTATACAGTGAGCCAACCGCTCACTGTATAACAAAGCCTTTTTATACAAAAAGAGCAAGGAAACAAACAACAATAGCAAAGAAGGCAACACCTTCGATAAGCGCTGCAGCAACAATCATGTTTGAACGAATGTCACCAACAGCTTCCGGCTGACGGGCAATGGCTTCAAGCGCTGAACCACCGATACGGCCAATGCCAATACCAGCTCCAATCGCAGCAATACCAGCTCCTAATGCAGCACCCATTTTTGCTAATGAAGTGTTCACAACAGCTTGTAAAATAATAGAAAGAATTACCATATGAATATAGTTTAAATTAGTGATGCTCTTCTACAGCCATGCCAAAGTATAAGGCAGACAACAAGGTAAATACGTATGCCTGAATGAATGCTACAAGCAATTCAAGCAACGACATAAAAAATGTGAATGCTACGGAAACCGGAGATACGGCAAAACCCAATGCAGGCTTAATGGCCCCGAATATGAAAATTAGGCTAAAGAATCCCAGCGCTATAACATGCCCAGCAGTAATATTTGCAAATAAACGCACCATTAATACAAATGGTTTAATGAATAGCCCCATTAATTCAATAAAAGGGATTAGTGGTATCGGTAACTTAAGCCACCATGGAACGCCAGGAGGATTAAAGATATGTAGCCAGTAATTCCTATTTCCGCTAAACGTGGTAATAGAAAAAGTAAAAATAGCCAGAACAAAAGTTATTGCAATATTCCCTGTAATATTTGCGCCACCGGGGAAGATCGGGATAAGACCCAGCATATTGTTAATCCATATAAAAAAGAAAATGCTTAACAGGTACG
>DATALJ010000088.1:0-7229 GCA_036261135.1 Bacteroidales bacterium | reverse complement strand
TTGAATTAATGAATCTAATTATATCGCTTTATTATAATCATTTAAGGCTAAAGAGTATTTTTGCAAACCATCTAAAGCATATCCTCGATTATTATAGTAATGGCTCCAATCAGGATTTAACTCAATAGCTTTAGTCAAATTTACTACAGAACTATCCCACTTTTGTACAGCAATATATACTAATCCTAGAGTACCATAAGGTGAAGCAGGATCGTCGTTGTAATGCCCAATGACTTTATTGCAGAGAATAATAGAAGAATCATAATTCCTTAAATCAAACTCCAGCTTTGCAAGTTTATTCATGGCTGAATAATCATTAGGATTTACTTGGATTGCCTTTTGATAGTAAAGCTTAGCTTTATCATATTCACAAATATTCTCATAGATAAAACCTGAATTACTAAAAGCAGTTGAATTTAAAGAATCTATTTTTATTGATTTATCATAATCTGAAAGTGCTTTAATATACTCTTTCAATTTATACTCGGCAAAACCACGTGAACGATATGCTAGTGCATATAATGAATCTACCTCTAATGCTAATGTATAATACTTAATTGCATTTTTATAATCATCCAATCTTTCGTAAGCACGACCAATAGAATGTAATGCACTTTTATTTTTTTTATTAAACCTAAAAGCTTTTAGATATGATTCTATAGATTCACGGTATTGCTTATTTTCGAAATATAGGTCTCCCTTTTTCTCATATTTCTCAGAATATTTTCCACAAGAAAACATCATTAAAGGAAATACAATAATCACAAGGTAATTTATATTCTTCATGCTCGATGTCTTTTTTTTAAGGTTGCCGCCAACAAATATATATGCGAAATACTTCGCATATCTCCCATATAGCTGTATGTCTCTCAAACATTAATAACTCGTAATCAAACTCTTCATCTTCTGAATAAGCGTTTCGGGCTGGAAGGGCTTGCTCAGGTAGTCGTTCATGCCGGCGGCGAGGCAGTTTTCCTTATCTCCGGCCAGGGCATTGGCTGTGATGGCCATTATGGGAGTGTATTCGTTGGTACTTGCTTCAATTTCCCTTATTTTTTTGGTTGCCAGTATGCCATCCATAACGGGCATCTGAATATCCATGAGTATAAGGTCGTATTTGGAAGTGCCGAACTTGTCCAGTGCTTCTTTACCATTGTTGGCTATATCCACGTTTTTAACCAATTTCTGTATACTCAGGATTACAATTTTCTGATTAATCAGGTTGTCTTCAACCAGCAATATATTGGCATCCTTAAGGTTTACAGAAACTTTTCGTGGTTCTTTCTTATCAAATGGTTCGGGTTCGGCTTTGGTTTCGGTAATAATTTCCTGCCGGGTAATTTCGGCTGTTGATATGTTAAATATAAGAAAGAACGAGAAAACCGTTGTGTTGGAGAGTGTGTCTACCAAAATCTGGCTGCCCGAATGTTCAATAATCTTTTTCGCAATGGTAAAGTCGAAGTAATATTGATCTTCGTCCTGAGCAGTATCGGTAGGTACATTGTAACCACCCATTGTATCTATTTTCGCCCAGTTAAGATTCAGCTTGATGTCGGCCTCAATGCGGAAGGATAACTCGCAGTTCTTTTCATTCTCCTTGATTATTGAATACGAGATGACAATATTGATCGATTCGTCGAGGCTGTTTCGTATGATGTTTTCAATAATGTTCAGGAATATCTGCTTCAGCTTAACAGGGTCGCCAATTAGGTTGTAATTGAGTTTTGCCCGTGGTTTCAGGGAGATAGAAACACGGTTGTTGTTGAGCGATTGAAATAGCTTAATGGTATTGTTGAGTGTACTGTACAGGTTGAAGTCGATTTTTGCATCCCGCTGATCGAGGTCTATGGCTGATACCTTGGAGATGTTGTTCACAATGTTTACCAGGTTATTGGTAGATGCCATAATGGTTTCGATCAGGTCCTTCTGCTGTTCATCAATAGTTGCACTGTTAAACAGGTTGCTGGTTACCATTATATTATTTAACGGTGTACGGATTTGGTGAGAAAGCTTGGAAATAAAATCCTCTTTGGATTTCAAATCGTTTTTGAGCTGATCGATTGTTTTTGTGTTTCCTTCATCTTGTAACCGGATATAATAAAGGTATACATAGGAAATCAGATACATGGCCGAATAAAAAATCAGCATTTTTATTTTGAACACGATGGGTGAAAAATAAAGCATGTTCCATTCGAAGGGAACGAGCGAAAGCAGCATGCAAACAACCAGGAATACGGCGGCTATAATACCTCCCCGGCGTATGCCATAAAGCAACATGGCTAAAAAGGGATAACCAATGCTCCAGATATAACCGGTTTGGTCATCGGTATTTACGGTAATTAAAAAACATATAATTGCAGTAACACATACCGTGAGGATATGTAAATAAAGGTCCTTCCAAATGTCAGCTTTGATCAGGTAAATGGCCAGAATTAAAAGCAGAAATGTAATAAACATAGTGCTGGAAATAATATACCGCTCCAAAACCAGGTCGGTTATAAATAATGGCGGTAACAAAAGAACCCCAAGCCAGCATAATTTATAGAAAAACTGAATTTTACTATTTTTTTCAGATTCGCCGTTCTCCAGTTCGAGGTTCAAAAAGTCTTTAATAAAAGATATGATGTTCATTACAGCTTTGTTATTAAAAGCTATTCCAGTGGTAAAGGTTCCTGGCTTGCTTTCGAGGTTTTTATTCTATAGTTAAAAATAATAAAAAAATTGGGAATTACTTATACGAAAAACTTTGGAGAGGTTTCATTTTCGAAAAGGGATGAAACAATTTGGCTTATTTTAAGTAAATTTGGAATACTAACGTTTCCTATATGAAAGTTTGCCTGGTTTTATATCTGCTTTTGGCGCTATTTTCGCAAGCTTTGGCGCAGAGCGATTCTGTAGCAGAAGCCGCCGATATCGAATTCAAAGAAGGTATTTATATTGTTTTTGAACAGGTTAAGTTGAATGCGCCGCTCGAAAAGTCGAGGGTAATAACAAAAGTAGGTTATAATGATCCCGATTTTTTCGATCAGGTTCTTTCCAATAAAGAACTTTCGTTTTATGATGATAATGGGATGAAGCAGCGGGTTCCTGTAAAGTCTGTCTGGGGCTATGCGAAAAATGGCGACTTGTACGTGGGTATAAATAATCAGTATTGCAAAGTTTCCTATTTGGGATCGATCTCACACTTTATTGTTACCCATTTCCAGACTGTTTACGAAAGCACGTACGATCCGTATTATAACAGCAACCCGTATTATTATCCTTCGGCAGGCATACGGTATGCAAGCCCCAAGACAGAGCTCCGCCAATTCCTCATCAATTTTGAGAACGGCCAGGTTGTGGATTATACGGCCGATAACATCATGGCTCTGCTTACCAAAGATCCGCAGCTATACGACGAATATGCCGCCCTAAAAAAGAAGAAACGCGAGCAGCTAAAATTCTTCTACATCCGTAAATTCAACCAGCGCAACCCGTTGAAGATTTCTTCAAAATAAATTTACAATAAAACCGTTTCAATAATTACCAATTTAGAAAATTCAATTAACTTCATATGAATCCATTGTAAATCCCTTAACCAAATCCTATAATCTATGAATAAGCTAATTATCCTTTTTATTTTTAGTTTGAGTTGTTCAGCCGCATTTGCGCAGGACTACATCCCAACAAAAGCCGATCTCGATCGTTTCCCAACTACCAAAACAATGGTAGTATTAGAAGACAATATTCTTTCGGAGTATAATCTGATTATGAAAGAGGTGATGCCTCAGGAATGGAAAATGACGCCATTCGATTACATCTCCTGGAAAGATTTCGAAAAGAAAAGAATGGATCCCAAATTATCGTTCATTATTATGACCCAGGTTAAATTTGATAAGGATAAAATGAACACCAAATATAACTTTATAAGCCTGGTGCTTGGGGGAACAAACTTTTCGCTTAATCAAATGCCCGATTTGTGTTCGTTACCACTCTCGTATTATGGCATTGGCGATATGGAGTATAGTTACAAGCTGGGTATTTTTCTGCGTTTTATGCAGAATCATGTTAAAATGCTTACAGCTCAACCCAACCTGGCTGGCGAAAACATCCTAATGCATTACAATAAGAACATTGCCGATTTGAAGGGGAAAACGCTTTACCTGGTAGCCGACGATATGGCGAAAGAAGTAGGTACGCTTGCCAAGATTAAAAGTGTATTTGCTGGCAATGTAAAACTAGTAACTCCCGAAGAGGTGCAAAAAGCCATTGCCGAAAAGAAGGATGTAGTGCTTCTTCATAAAGTGGGCCCTGCCGGATCGCGCGAAAAGGCACGTTGTTACAAAATGCTTATTGGCGCTGCCGATGCCCAGGTATATTATTTCAATTTCCACATGATTAACGACAAAAACCCCGATGGATTCTTAGCCAGTGATTTCAAGAAATTAGACAAAAAACAATAAGTATTTGCATGGATTGAGCCATGTAACATAGTATTAACAATTAAATGAGACGGATTATGAGAAGGATGGGATTAATTGCTGTATTTTTTTTGGGGTGTTTAACATTGATGGGTCAGCAGAACAAGCAGGTTACAAAAGATCAGCTGGCGCTTTTCCCTCAGTCGACTACTTACGTGGTGTGGGATAATAACCCAATGTCTGCTTACAACATTGCTATAAAGGCTGCTGTTGAATCGTATTGGAAAACAACCCCGTTTAAGTACATTACGGTTAACGAGTTTGACAAATACCGGATGAATCCGGCCAACTCCTTCATCATAATGACCAAAGTATATCTTACCAAAGACAAGCGCGAAGCCGAATACCAGTATTTAAATTTGCTGATGGGCAGTAAGGCGTATGGAATAAACGACATGCCCGAAATATTAACCATGCC
Source organism: Bacteroidales bacterium (assembly GCA_036261135.1). Taxonomy (GTDB): domain Bacteria; phylum Bacteroidota; class Bacteroidia; order Bacteroidales; family JAAUTT01; genus JAAUTT01. The sequence continues at coordinate 2,351 of DATALJ010000088.1, read as the reverse complement.
GCTCACCTATACTGGAGTCGACGAAAGTACTTATACCTATAAATTAGGCGTTATTGTTCGTTTTGCCCAGGAGCATGTAAAGGCAATGCTTGAAGCTTCAAAGATCACCCAGTTTCGGAATTTGAAATTCTATAATTCCAATGCCAAAGAAGTAAAGAAGAAAACATTATTGCTTCTTCAGGAAGATATGGCTGAGGAAGTAAATTCAATCGAAAAGATTAAAGCCGTTTATCCTTACGATTGCAAATTTGTAACTCCCGAAGAGATTGAAGCCGCTGTGCTGGAGCAAACTCCCAACACTTTGGTGCTACACCAGATTAGCCCGGGCCCGCAGGATAACATCGGTAGATCCTACAAAATGATCTTTGGCGTAGACGACAACAAATTGTATTATTATAATTTCGAAACAATTTCGGAAAAACGTCCTGCAGGAATGCTCCTGAGGGATTTTAAGCGAATTACTGCAGATTGATCTTGTGTTCAATTGGATGAAATACAAAGCCCGGATAAGAACTATCCGGGCTTTCTTATTAACAATGAATCGTTTCCCGTGTTTTGCTTTTTATTCTTTACAAAAAATTCGGTACCTTCGTGCCCTTACAAAAAAATTGGTATAAATAAATTCATATATGGCTGAAGATAATAAGATTATTTTTTCGATGGTTGGTGTTAGCAAAGTCTATCCTCCACAAAAGAAGGTACTGAGCGATATTTACCTGTCTTTCTTTTATGGTGCTAAAATTGGAATCATCGGTCTCAACGGTTCTGGTAAATCTACATTGCTGAAGATCATTGCCGGAGTTGAAAAATCCTTTCTTGGCGATGTGGTATTTTCGCCTGGTTATTCCGTAGGTTATCTCGAACAGGAACCGAAGTTCGATGAATCCAAAACAGTGAAGGACATTGTACAGGAAGGCGTCCAGGAAGTCGTAAACCTATTGAAAGAATACGAAGAAGTAAACAACAAGTTCGCAGAACCCATGAGCGATGATGAAATGAACAAACTCATCGAGCGCCAGGGCGAATTAACAGATAAGATAGAACATGTAGGCGGCTGGGATCTCGATAGCAAGCTCGATCGCGCAATGGACGCCTTACGTTGTCCCGATGGCGATACGCCCATTAATGTATGCTCCGGAGGTGAGCGTCGTCGCGTGGCTTTGTGCCGCCTGTTATTGCAGGAACCCGATATTCTCCTGCTCGACGAACCTACCAATCACCTTGATGCCGAGTCGGTACAATGGCTCGAAGTTCACTTGCAACAATACAAGGGAACGGTAATTGCCGTAACCCACGACCGCTACTTCCTCGACAATGTAGCTGGCTGGATTCTCGAACTCGACCGTGGCGAAGGTATTCCCTGGAAAGGAAATTACTCATCGTGGCTGGAACAGAAATCGAACCGCTTAGCACAGGAAGAAAAAACCGAAAGCAAACGCCGAAAAACACTGGAACGCGAGCTAGAATGGGTGCGTATGGCTCCCAAGGCACGCCAGGCTAAGTCTAAAGCCAGGTTGGCAGCTTACGATAAAATGTTAAACGAAGATTCGAAGCAGAAAGAAGACCGTCTCGAAATATACATCCCCAATGGTCCGCGTCTTGGCGATAAGGTTGTGGAGGCTATTGGTGTAACCAAGGCATTTGGCGACAAGGTATTGTTCGAAGACCTGAATTTTAAACTTCCGCCAGCAGGTATCGTGGGTATTATCGGCCCCAATGGTGCAGGAAAAACCACACTTTTCCGCCTCATTATGGGTCTCGAAAAGCCCGATGCCGGAACCTTTACAACCGGCGAAACAGTGAAACTGGGCTATGTTGACCAAAACCATGCCGACATTCATCCCGAAAAAACAGTATACCAGGTAATTTCGCGCGATGCAGAGCAGATCCCGTTGGGAGGCAAGCTGGTAAATGCCCGCGCTTATGTTGCCAGATTCAACTTCTCGGGTGCCGACCAGGAGAAAAAGTGCAATATGCTTTCGGGTGGTGAACGTAACAGGCTTCATTTGGCCTTAACGCTTAAGGAAGAAGCCAACGTATTGTTGCTCGACGAGCCTACCAATGATATTGACGTGAATACACTTCGTGCACTGGAGGAAGGTCTTGAAAATTTCGCAGGTTGTGCCGTAATCATCTCGCACGACCGCTGGTTCCTCGACCGTGTGGCTACACATATCCTTGCATTCGAAGGCGATTCAAAAGTTTATTTCTTCGAAGGGTCCTATTCCGATTACGAAGAAAACCGCAAAAAACGCCTCGGCGACGATACGCCACACCGCATCAAGTACAAAAAACTGGTGAAATAATTTCTGCCAAAGGATTAGTCTGTCATTCCGGCGAAGGCCGGAATC
>DATALJ010000167.1:0-2395 GCA_036261135.1 Bacteroidales bacterium | reverse complement strand
TGTCAGAGATTTGGTAAATTCATATAGGAGTAAATATTTAGAGTATAGTATGTTGTAAACTCCCGTTTGCCGGGAAACTAACGGGGGTAGGCATGCGTAAGTATTCGCGTGAGGCAAATACATATATAAGATTGAATTATGAGTTTTGGGAAGCTATTTTTGAGTTTCGTTTATGTAATATATTTTAACATTCGTCAAAAAAGTACGACAAAGCAGATGTTTACATAAATATGTTCATATATAAGATTATATACTTTTTATAGGCGTATTTTATAATGATTGTTGAAACATTCAAAATGTAAATTCGTAAAAAAACGCGTCCACCTGACTTTTACCCGATGATGTAGAAATAAGCATCCGGGACGGATGGTAATTTACTGATATTTTATTCTGCTACATATATCGTAATGATGAATAACTGTTTTTATATAAGGAAAAGTGCTTTTTTGATTGTTTTTCTCCTGTTTTGCCTGGGGGCGGTACCGGTATGGGCGCAGTTTCCAAATACTAATACTGAACATATTTGTGGCAACGATAACAACCGCTACGATTTTGCAAGTGGTACATGGCGCACGGGTACCTGGGTAGTGGTAGAAGGTACGGGTACTTTTTCTAATCCTACTAGTCATAGTTATTGTTCAATAACGAATATTTCGTTTGGTAAGAACGTTTATTATTTCTGGGATCCTAATGATAATTCCATTCCCGCTGGTGTCCCCGAACATATCGTGACCATATATAATACTAAAGTGAATGCCGGTTCGGATGCGGTAATATGTCTGCCAACAACATCATATCAGCTTAATGCTTCTGATCCGGCAACTGCTTTTGGAGGGGCCAGTATTGGTGAATGGACCCTTGTTTCAGGTACCGGTACCTTTGCAAATAAGAATGATCCAAAAACTACTGTTTCGGGATTAAGTCTTGGAGATAACGTATTTCAGTGGATGGGAAAATTTTTGCCGGGGAATTGTGGAAATAACTCCGACAATGTTAAGATCACGGTTACCAATGTTCCTCCCAATGCGTTCGCCGGAAATGACCAAACTATCTGCCCGGGTGGATCGGCCACTATTACAGCGCCTGCAGGAGCAGGTTATACCTATTTATGGAGCACCGGTGCAACAACGCAGTCCATCACAGTATCGCCTGCTGTTAATACCAACTACCAGGTTACGGTTACAAATTCCAATAACTGTAAAGCTACCGACGATGTTAATATTTTAATAGATAACATATCCTTTTACAACTTGAGCTCAAATGCCACGTCTTATTGCACAGGAGGCATTGGAGTTACTCTTACTCTCTCCGGATCCAAGGTTGGAATAAACTATCAACTAAAAAAAGGCGCCTCGAACGATGGTGCGGTGGTTGCGGGAACAGGTGCACCTTTGACCTGGACCAATAAAACTGCCGGAACCTATACTGTAATTGCAACCAATCCAACCACTACATGTAGCGAAGTGATGAATGGATCTGTGGTTGTAACTGCCAATCCATTGCCGGTAGCTTACAATCTCACCGCATCGTCGGCTACCTATTGTAGTCATACTACAGGAGTGACGTTGAACTTGAGCAATTCCGAGAACGGAGCAAATTATCAATATCAGCTTTATAAGAATGGTGCAGTATTCGGAGTTCCTTTGACAGGCACAGGAAACCCGCTGTCGTGGGCAAATATAACAGCTGGAAACTATTCGGTAATAACAACAAACACGCTTACGTCCTGTACATCGACTATGTCGGGGACGCCATCTATCACCTCGATTTTATCTCCAACCATTTTTAAAGTGGACGGAAGCGGAATATTTTGCGAAACAACAAGCGGTTTAAATGTTACTTTAGACAACTCCGAAACCGGAATTAACTACCAGCTTTTGAAGGACGGATTCTTTTCGGGAGCCGCTAAACCCGGAAACGGTGGTGTTTTAACGTGGACAGGAAATCTTGAGGGAACTTATACTGTTCAGGCAACTACCGGAGGAGGTTCCTGTCTAAGAACTATGAACAGCAGCGCTGTGATTGTCAAAGAAACTCTGCCGCTTATATTTGATCTCACTGCAGGTGCAGGGGGCTATTGTACAGGAGGTGCCGGAGTAACTCTTTCTTTGTCAGGATCTCAGGTGGGAGTGAATTACCAGCTTATAAAAGATGGAGTGGCATCGGGTGCTCCCGTGTCGGGTGATGGAAATCCTTTATCATGGGTAAACAACCAAAAGGGCATTTACAAAGTTCAGGCGACTAAAACTTCTGTTACCTGCGTCCTGGATATGAATGGTTCAATAAGCATTGTTGAGTATCCGTTGCCGGTTCAGTATTCGATTCCTGCCAACTTAACTTACTGTTCCAATACTACTGGAACAACGGTCACCTTGAGTTCTTCCCAGAATGGATC
>DATALJ010000164.1:0-22078 GCA_036261135.1 Bacteroidales bacterium | reverse complement strand
AGCCTGTTTACGTTGAAAAACCTATGGCAGTGCGTTATTCTGACTGCATTGCCATGAATAGGAAGGCCGAAGAAAAACAGGTATCCTTGTTTGTAGCTTATTATCGCCGCAGTTTACCATATTTTAAGCAGGTAAAAGATTTATTATCTGCAGAGGCAATAGGGTCGGTTCTACTTACTCAAGTAAATCTATGGCTACCGCCCCGTAAAGAGGATTTGCAATCTGGTAATTTGCCATGGCGGGTGCAACCTAGGATTTCGGGCGGCGGATATTTCTACGATATGGCTTGCCATCAGTTGGATTTACTCGATTTTTTCTTTGGTCCCGCTACAGAGGTTTGTGGAGTGTTTGCCAACAGGGCGAAGTTATACGCACCCGAAGATGTTGTTTCTGTATCGTTGAAATTTGAAAGTGGGATTATAGCCTCCGGTTCCTGGTGTTTTACAACATACGAGTCTGCAAAAAAAGATTTAATTGAAATTATTGGAACAAAAGGCAAAATAACCTTTTCTACGTTCGATTTTTCTCCTATATTGCTTGAGAATATGGAAGGTACGAAGACCTTTCAACCCGCCAATTCTGAAAATATTCAGTTCCATATGATTCAGGATGTGGTAAATGAGTTGCGGGGAGAAGGAATATCACCTTCCGATGGAATTTCCGGCGCGCGGACCAACCATGTAATGGATTTTATCCTGGATAAGGTTAGGCACACGCAGGAAACGTGTTCACGAAACTGATTTAATAACGCAATAGAAGTGATTTATGAAAATTGTTGCAGACGATAAGATTCCGTTTTTAAAAGGTGTTTTTGAACCTTTTGCCGATGTTTTGTATCTTCCGGGGGAAGCCATTGACAAAGGTCAATTGGTTGATGCGGATGCATTGATCATTCGTACCCGTACCCGCTGCAATGAGCAGTTACTGAAAGGTACAAAAGTTAAATTTATTGCTACTGCTACCATAGGATATGATCATATTGATACTGCCTGGTGTAAAGCAAACGGTATTGAATGGACCAATGCCCCCGGGTGCAATTCAGGTTCGGTTTACCAGTATATGGCATCGGTGTTACTTACTTTGGCAGCCAGTCATAACTTCAGCCTTAGCAACCGAACGCTTGGTGTTATTGGTGTAGGTAATGTTGGTAAGAAGATCGTCCGCCTGGCAGAACATCTTGGTATACAAGTTCTGCTGAACGATCCTCCACGTGCAAGAAAAGAAGGGATGTGCGGGTTTATATCGCTCGATGGCATTTTGCGCGACTGCGATATTATAACGTGTCACGTACCTTTAATTATGGATGGCGAAGACAAGACATACCATCTTATCGATGAGAAGTTTCTTTGCAAGGTAAATAAAGGAACCATCCTTATCAATTCTTCCCGGGGCGAGGTGGTTGATACCGGTGCTTTGAAGAATCATCTTCTAAAGCCCTTACGGCTTGCCGGAGCGGTTCTGGACGTATGGGAAAATGAACCAAATATCGATTCAGAGGTTCTTTCCAGGGTAGATATTGCTACCCCACATATAGCAGGATACTCCGCCGATGGAAAAGTGAATGGAACGGCCATGAGTGTTCAGGCAATTAGCAGGTTCTTTAATTTACCGCTTAAAATGTGGGTGCCCGAAGAAATACCATCACCTGAACATCCCGAAATTATTATCGAATGTTCAGGACGGTCGGTTCAGGACATTTTAACTGAAGCGGTTTTGTTTACCTACAATGTAATGGACGATAATAACCGCCTTCGACAATCAGTAGCTACCTTTGAGAAACAACGTGGTAACTATCCTCTGCGTCGCGAGTTCAGAGCATTTACAGTGAAATTGATTAATCCGCATTCGGGCGTAGATCAGAAGATTAAGAATTTAGGGTTTCAACTTAAATAAGCATTACTTACAATTTTAACCATATTACCCTTATGAAGGAAATTTCAGATATTGGACTAGTAGGACTTGCCGTTATGGGCGAGAACCTTGTTTTGAATATGGAAAGTAAAGGCTTCCATGTAAGTGTTTACAACCGTACAGTCGAAAAAGTTGAAAGCTTTATCGACGGACGAGGTAAAGGCAAAAATATTTTCGGTGCCAAAACGATTGAAGAATTTGTAGCCTCATTAAAAAGGCCACGTAAAGTAATGTTAATGGTTAAAGCCGGTAAACCGGTGGATGAATTTATTGAGCGGTTTATTCCCTTGCTGGAACCCGGCGATATTATAGTAGACGGAGGAAATTCCCATTTCCCGGATACCAACCGGAGAACCAAATATGTTGAGAGTAAAGGACTGTTGTATATAGGAACAGGAGTTTCTGGTGGTGAAGAAGGCGCATTGTTAGGACCTTCGATTATGCCAGGGGGATCGGCTGCTGCATGGCCTTCTGTAAAGCCTATTTTCCAGGCAATTGCGGCCAAGGTTTCGGATGGGACACCTTGTTGCGATTGGGTTGGCGAAAATGGTGCCGGGCATTTTGTAAAAATGGTGCACAATGGTATTGAATATGGCGACATGCAGCTGATATGCGAAGCTTACCAGATTATGAAGGATCTACTTGGCATGACCGCAGATGAAATGCACGAAGTATTTAAAGAATGGAACCAGGGAGAACTGGATAGTTACCTGATTGAGATTACACGCGACATTCTCGCAGTTAAAGATGTGGATGGCAAGCCCCTGGTTGATAAAATACTAGATACTGCCGGGCAAAAAGGAACGGGCAAATGGACCGGCGTGGCGGCTTTGGATTTGGGCGTTCCGCTTACATTAATAGGCGAAGCAGTCTTCTCTCGCTGCTTATCAGCAATGAAGGACGAACGGGTTGAAGCTTCTATTATTCTTAAAGGCCCCAAGGCAAAATTCGAGGGCGATAAAAAAGCATTCATCAACGATATAAAAAATGCATTGTACGCATCGAAGGTTATTTCGTATGCACAGGGTTATCAGTTAATGAGAGCCGCTGGTGCTGAATATGGCTGGAAACTGAATTATGGCGGTATAGCATTAATGTGGCGTGGAGGATGCATTATTCGTTCCGTTTTCCTCGGAAAGATTAAAGATGCATTCGATAGAAACCCTGAATTATCGAACCTTCTGCTCGATCCATTTTTTAAAGAAGTTGTAGGTAAAGCACAGGACGGATGGCGCAGGGTTGTGGCTTCTGCTGTAACCAACGGTATTCCTGTTCCTGCCATATGTACCGCTTTGAATTATTTCGATGGTTACAGGTCTTCGCGATTGCCGGCTAATTTACTTCAGGCACAGCGCGATTATTTTGGTGCTCATACCTACGAAAGAACTGACAGACCACGGGGAGAATTTTTTCATACCAATTGGACAGGCCGGGGCGGCGATACCGCTTCTACAACATACACTGTATAAACAATAAAGGCGCCCTTTGAGGCGCCTTTATTGTTTAAATCCTTATAATTATATCATCCGTTAAATCCTGTTTTCCTGGTAAAGGAGCCTTGGCTACTAATATAAAAAGCTTTGTATTTGATGTAATGGTTTCCTTTTTCGAATTCCCAAATTACATTTTTGGCTTTATATATCTTGCCTATGCATGCTTCAAAAATCATTGAATAATGAATTCCCGTTGCTTTTGAAGCATCCATAATTGTATTAAAGCGTACACTTCGATCAGCAAAATGTCCTATTACAGGTAAATAATATTTTTTTTGTAGGCGTTTGGCCAATATGCGTTCTTGTACGACTTCTGCAGGAAGGTGAATGCCCGACATATCTTATGTTTTTAGTATTGGTTCAACAAATATAATGTTTTCATTTAATTTACCTATACGGTTTTTTCGGATATTTTGATTCAATAATTTTCAGGAAAGCTGAATTTATATTAAATTAATGTTAAGTTTTCTTTAGGAAAATATTTATAAATGTATAATTTCTATCTTTCGCTGCTGAAAATACACCTATTATAAGAAACTTAAAATAGTATATATGTTTGGCTTAGAAACAGGAATGGCGATAGTTCTTATATTTTGTCTGATCGCTGCATGTGCCTTCGAGTTTATTAATGGCTTTCACGATACAGCAAATGCTGTAGCAACTGTAATTTATACTCATTCATTAAAACCTACAGTTGCCGTTATTTGGTCAGGGATTTTTAACTTTATTGGGGTGATGGTTGGAGGTATTACAGTGGCAATGGGAATAATCCATCTGTTACCGGTTTCTATTTTAGCTGATACCAGTACATCACATTCGGTAGCCATGATCCTGGCCATTATTCTGTCGGCCATAATCTGGAATATAGGGACATGGTACTTTGGTATTCCATGTTCAAGTTCTCATACTTTATTGGGTTCAATCTTTGGCGTGGGGCTGGCTTTTGGTCTTCTTCCCGGGGTTGATGCCGTTGCTTTAAACTGGAGCAAAGTAAAGGATGTAGGTTTATTTCTTCTTATTTCGCCGCTGTTTGGGTTTGCGGTAACTATGGCTTTGGTTATTTTATTGAAGAAGAAAGTTAAAAGTAAAAAACTGTTTGCTGAACCTCCCAAGAAGAAGAAACCTCCTTTCTGGATTCGTTCAATCCTTGTTCTTACCTGTACTGGCGTGAGTTTCTCTCACGGATCGAATGACGGACAAAAGGGCGTAGGGCTGATTATGATTATTCTTATTGCATTTGTACCCTTTCAGTTTGCCTTGAATCATAATAAGCTTCCACAAAACCTGCTTTTTGAAGTAGACAAAATTGAGTCTGTACTATCAAAAGTTGATGAAAGTAAGGTTAGTGCAGGAGATAAGATAGCACTTGCTGATATTAAGCAGCGGGTAGATTCTATGCAGGTTATTCTTGCAGGTTCTGTCAACTTCGGCTCTATGGCTAAAGATTACCATATTGAGATCCGTAAAGATATTCTCTTTCTTTCGAAGGAAATAAATGATATTTTAAAAGCACAGTTCGACTCAGGTATTAAATTAATCCCAGAAGACAAAGCCTTGCTAAAAGGTGCTGTTTCCGAAATAAAAACATATACAGAATACGCTCCCTGGTGGGTAATTCTTATGATCTCATTATCTCTTGGGGTTGGAACAATGGTTGGTTGGAAACGAATAGTTGTTACCATTGGCGAAAAAATCGGGAAGGAACATCTTACTTATGCCCAGGGCGCTTCGGCTGAATTGGTTGCAGCGGGAACAATAGTCCTATCTTCAAATTTTGGATTACCAGTGAGTACAACGCATATTTTGTCTTCGGGTGTTGCCGGATCAATGGTTGCAACCAATGGTGTGAAGAATTTACGAATGAAAACTGTGAAGAATATTCTTGTGGCTTGGTTAGTTACGATTCCTGTAACGATTATATTATCCGGAGGGATATATCTATTGCTACGAGCTATTATATAATAATTGGACTAGTAAAACGAAGAGGGAGCCATGATTTCAGGGCTCCCTCTTTTTTTACCTTCAGCTATGTATTACATAACCATGTCTATGATAAATTTTAAAGCTATGATTACAGCTAAAAAGCCAACTACGATTAATATAAAAGTTCCAACACCTTTTTTAGATTGCTGAGTATTTTCAGTCGATATGTTATTTTCCATGACTATATAATATTTTTATGTTCCAGGTTTTCTGGAATGAGTTAATAATAAATTGAAAATGAAATGAATTTGAATGAAGAAGTCGGCTAAATTCTTATAACTCGTTTAAAAATATGAATAGGCTGGTATAAAATGGTTTTTATACAATTTCCAAATTGAAATAGAGAGCAATGATTAACAAATAACAGGGTATGGAAATTTTCGGCAAACTTCAGGTTAATTAACTGATAAATGGCCAGTCGAAAGGAGAGATGATCATCTCCAAAGCTCAAATTAAGCGTTCGTGGAGGGTCAGGAATGATAAAATCGAAACTTCCACTTGAATAGGAAGACCCAAAATTTGTTACCTTTGTAACATTTTCGAAAACAAATTGCTTCCAGCTCATGCAAAGGATAATACTTGCAAGAATGGGTATTAGAAAGGACCGAAAATAATATTTGCGAAATGTTTCCAAATGTTATATAAGGATGAACAACAGCAAAGATAGGAATTTTTGAACATTAAAAATAGATTAAGATGATTTCACAGGAGGTGCTTTATTTTGGTTTGTTTTCAGTCTTTGTACTGGGGATTTTGTTTTTCGATTTAACGGTAGTTGGCAGAAACAGCCATGTCATTTCTTTTAAAGAGTCAATTATCTGGACTTCTGTTTGGGTTTCTTTTGCGTTACTATTTTATCTGTTTATAGTCAATTATGGCGATCGTTTGCATGGCATAACTGATATGGATCATCTCATGGCCCTGAAAGCTAAGTATGCACCCCATCTGAAACTGGACCCGGGAAGTTTCGAAAACAGCATAGAAATATACCGAAAGAACATGGGGATGGAGTATTTAAGTGGTTATCTTATCGAGTATACCTTATCCATGGATAATGTGTTTGTGATCATGATGATTCTTTCTTCATTTTCAGTACGTGAAAAATATTACAAACAAGTACTTTTCTGGGGAATTCTGGGGGCTATTGTGTTGCGTTTTCTCTTCATTTTTACGGGTGCAGCGTTAATCCAGAAATTTGAATGGATTCTGCTTGTTTTTGGTGCCTTTTTGGTGTATACGGGAGTCAAAATCTTTATTGAGCGCAACAAGGAAGAGAAAATTGAAACCAAAAATCATCCATTGGTGAAGTTCTTTTCGCGCTACGCCAATGTTTATCCACGGTTCTTTAAGGATCATTTTTTTGTACACACACGCAAAAAAGTTTATATAACACCCCTTTTTATTGTTCTGGTATTGATTGAGTTTACCGATGTTATATTTGCTATGGACTCAATTCCTGCTATATTCGCTATTACACGCGACCCATATCTCGTATTCTTCTCAAATATATTTGCTATCATAGGTTTACGTTCGTTGTTTTTCCTATTGATGCGTGTTGTAAATATATTCCATTATTTAAAGATAGGAATTTCCTTCCTCCTGGTGTTTGTGGGCGTGAAACTGCTTTTGCATACTCCATTGGAGCATATGGGATTCAAACCGGTATATTCACTGTATGTAATATTACTAACACTGGCTGTGTGTATTATTGCATCCATCCTGTTTCCGGAGAAAAAGGAAGTTCAACCTGAGTAATATTAATAGCTCAACACATCTGATGCCCGATAATCCAACCTGATTGTCGGGCATCAGGCGTTTATTGACGTGGATTTGGTTTCCCAGTTATAGAAAATATTCCCCAACTGGTTGTCATGATAATGCTTTAACGAGTTCTTCCTTTCCCATCTTGGACCGACCCTTAATGTCTTTTTTCCGCGCCATATCTTTCAGGTCCTTTCTGCTTTTGGTATTTAAATCTATGTCGTTTTCGTTCTTTGGTGCTCCGGACGACTTGTTGTTAATATGTTCCTCTATCTTTTGTTCATCCACTTTTGTTTTTGTTTTCACAACTTTCACTTTGTCACCCTTCTCTGTAGGAAGCACTTTGGGAAGTATCCATTCTTCGTATTTACTTCCATTTTGCAGAAATAAATGTGGCAAATCGTTGAACTCAGGATCATTCTCGAAATCAACTAAGATATATTTCCCTTTAGCCTGAGTTTCCGATCTTTCATGGTTTCCATCGCTACCTACCAGGATATCGCCCTGCTGGCCCTTTACTACGGCATACCAGTCCTTGTTGTCAAATGTTAGGATGGTATGGTTCTTTGTAGTTACAAACAACTCGTAGTTCCCGTCTTTTCTTACCTTATTTTTCATATTATGTATGTTTTATTGTTGCTAACCAGTGTATTGCATTTTAGAAGTCAAAAAATATACCATAACCATGGATGCAGAATGGCACGCGCTTGGCTGTTTGTTTTTCGAAATTAGCATTAAAACAAAGTAGCATGGCTCTTGAAAAGTATAAACAAAAGCGCGATAAAACCAAGACGCCCGAACCTTTTAGCGGCGAAAGCAAGGATAAGGACAAGCTTCGTTTTGTGATCCAGAAGCATGCCGCTTCGCACCTGCATTACGACTTTCGTTTGGAGATGCAAGGCGTACTCAAAAGCTGGGCCGTACCCAAAGGCCCATCACTCGACCCAGCAGTTAAACGTTTGGCAATGATGGTAGAGGATCACCCGTTCGATTATCGCACATTCGAAGGGATTATACCCAAAGGTCAATATGGTGGAGGAACGGTGATTGTTTGGGACGAAGGAACATATGAAGCCGAAGGTTTAGAAGGGAAACCGAAAAAGGAGCAGGAAAAACATTTGCTGGATGCGCTTTCCGGCGGTAGTTTAAAGTTTGTTCTTCATGGGAGTAAGCTCAAGGGGTCGTTTGCCTTGGTTAAAACAACCGGGAAAGCCGAAAATAGTTGGTTACTCATTAAACACAGGGATGAGTTTGCTTCCAGTGATGATATCACCCTCAAGGATGTATCTGTGCAGTCCGGCCTGACGTTGGAACAGGTAAAGGAAACCAGTACCAACATTTATGGCAGCAAAAAAGAACAAACTCAGCCTATTGAAAAGGTAAAGGAACAAATAACCGAGGAAACCGGCACTGTCCTGATTACTGAAAACATCGAACAACTCCTTCAGAAAGCCGAGGAAACGAAAATTCCAGAGAATGTGAAGCCTATGCTGGCGACATTGATTGACGACCCGTTTGATGATGCCGAATGGTCCTTTGAAATCAAATGGGATGGATATCGCACGCTTAGCTACATCAATGAAGGAGAGGTTTTGCTTCTTTCGCGAAACAACAAATCGTTTACCGAAAAGTATTACCCTATCGTGAAAGCTTGGAAATCATGGACCACCAATGCATTAATCGATGGCGAAATCATGGTGATCGGTGAGGATGGCGTATCTGATTTCGGTGCCTTGCAAAACTGGCGCAGCGAGGCCGATGGTGACCTGGTAATGTATGTTTTCGATCTCTTGTGGTACGAGGGCAAAAACCTAATGAATTTACCATTAATTGACAGGCAGGCTATCCTTAAAACCATACTACCACAGGATCAGGACACGATACGATTAAGTCCGGTATTTCCGGCAAAAGGGAAAGAATTCTTTGAGGCCGCCAAAAAACTGGGTTTGGAGGGCATTATTGCCAAAAAAACCGATAGTAAATACCTTACAGATCATCGTTCGAAAGAATGGCTTAAAATAAAGGTTCAGAAACGTCAGGAAGTTGTAATTGGCGGCTATACCCGGAATGAAGGAACCGAAAAGAAGTTTAGCTCACTTTTATTGGGAGTTTACAACAACGGCGTATTCGAATATGCCGGAAAAGTGGGAACAGGCTTTACAGATAAGCTGCAAACCGAGATGTTGAAGCTTTTTAAACCGCTCATTACTGAAGAATCACCATTTCAAAGTGAACCTGATATCGACCAGCCTTCGCGCTTTCGGCCCAATCCTCCTCATGCTAAGGCTACATGGCTCAAACCCGAACTAGTTTGCGAAATAAACTACGCGGAAATAACTACCGACGGAGTTTTCAGGCATCCATCTTTTAAAGGTATGCGAGTGGACAAGAAAGCAACGGATGTGGTTCGCGAAAGAGAGACATCAACTAAGGAAATTATTACTGAAGAGGGAAATAACAAGAATGCAAAACCTGTTCAACAAAAAATGCTTAAGGGTATGGACAACAAAAATAAAGGGACGCTACTGAACCCTACCGAGGAAACCCAGGTAAAAAAGATAAATGGCAGAGAACTGAAGTTTACCCATTTGGATAAACTGTATTGGCCCGAAGATGGAATATCCAAACGGGATATGTTTAACTATTATTACAGGGTTGCAGAGTACATTTTACCTTATTTGAAGGACAGGCCACTGTCGCTGAACCGCTTTCCTAATGGTATTCACGGTCAGAGCTTTTATCAGAAAGACGTGAAGGGGAAGGCCCCGGACTGGGTTAGGACCTTTCCATACACTTCCAGCGAAGGAGAGGAAAAGGAATACCTTGTGGGCGACGACGAAGCTACCTTACTTTGGGCTGCATCGTTGGGCTGTATCGAAATGAATCCCTGGTTCAGCAGGGTTCAGTCCGACGATTATCCCGATTACTGCGTGATTGACTTGGATCCAGACAAAAATACCTTCGACCAGGTAGTTGAGGCAGCGCTGGAAGTTAAAAAGCTGCTGGATTCGCTTGATATTCCTTCGTACCCTAAAACATCGGGATCTACAGGAATGCATATTTACATACCTTTGGAGGCGAAATACACGTACGAGCAATCGCAAATGTTTGCCAAGGTTATTGTAACCCTTGTTCATCAGCAGATACCCGAATTCACCAGCCTGGAACGCATGGTAAATAACCGGAAAGGTAAGATGTATCTCGATTTTCTTCAGAACAGGCCCGGAGCAACCATAGCCAGCGTTTATTCGTTACGCCCAAAGCCCGGTGCTACAGTATCCATGGCACTTCATTGGGATGAGGTGAAGAAAGGCTTATTACCCCAAAACTTTACCATACACAACAGCATTGACAGGCTTAAAAGCGAAGGTGATCTGTTTAAAGGTGCGCTTGGAACTGGTATCGATTTGGAGAAGACGCTGGAGAAGGCGCAAATGGTGTTTTCGGAATAGAGTAAACGTTGGCAATCTTTTTCAATTGTCCATATTTGAAATTCTCCGGTTAATTAAAAGACCGTCTGAATTCCAGTGGTGAGAGGTTTGTTTTCAGCTTAAATAAACGGCTGAAAGATTGTGGATGCTCAAAACCCAGTTCATAGCCTATTTCGCTTACGGATAAAGTGGTTATCGATAGCCGTTCTTTCGCTTTTTCAATTAGTTTGTTGTGTATGTGTTGCTGGGCATTTTGTCCGGTCAGCGACCGTAACATGTCGCTGAGGTAGCTTGGAGAAACATTCAGGTTTCCCGAAAGGTATTGAACAGTAGGAATTCCTTCCTTTAGCGTTTTCTGGCTATCAAAATACCCATCCAGCATTTCTTCCAGCTTTTGCAACAGATCATTACTCGCGGGTTTCCGGGTAATGAACTGCCGTTTGTAGAAGCGATTGGCGTAATTCAGCAATAATTCGATCTGAGAAATGAGTACATCCTGGCTAAATTCATCTATCCGGCTGTTTAGTTCTTCTTCAATTATTCTAAAAATGGAAATAATGGTTTCTTTTTCCTGGTCGGAGAGGTGCAATGCTTCGTTAGCTGAATATGAGAAAAAACTGTATTGTTTGATCTTTTTTGCCAAAGGATAGTTCCATAAAAAATCGGGGTGCAAGAGCAGCGAATAATAGGACGATGTTTGGTTTGTTTGCCCATCGCTACTGCAGCCAAGTATCTGATTGGGTGCAGCGAACAGCAAGCCGCCTTCGTTGAAATCGTAAAAGGTTTGTCCATATTTTATTTTGCCATCGAATTTAGGCTTATAGGATATTTTGTAATAACCCAAAATATGGGTACCTGAAGGAAAATTAAGTTCTCTCTTATTATCCAGGTTGTTCAGAATGCTTATCAGCGGATGTTGAGGTTTAGGTAAACCCATGGTGTGGTGTGCTTCGGATAAGGATTCGAGTCTTATTGGGGTATTCTCTTCTCTTTTCATGTTAAGGAAACATAAGGAATGTACAAAATGATAACCGATACTATAACAAATACCGGTCATCATTGATTAATTTCAAGCATTAATTTCGGCTTTTTCTTCCTTTTTCACATTACCTTGTGCCGAATCGGAAACAGCTTTCCATTCCTCCCACAATGCCAATCGGTCCGAATATGTTGCTCGTACCTGTGGTAAATTATGGCTACCCAGAAAGAATCGGAGGGGCGGATTCTCAGCATCTATAACTTTAAAAAGAGCATTGGGTGTTGCCGTTGGATCGCCGGAGTCGTATTGTTTTAGCTGCTCAAAAAACTCGGTTTTAAATGCCTGATAAATGTCCAATCCGGTAGCAAATTTTAATGATTGTTGGCTTGCAAACTCAGTAGCATAAGCACCAGGCTCTACAATAGTTACCTTTACGCCGAATTGCTTCACTTCAGTGGCCAGACTTTCATGAATAGCTTCGAATGCCCATTTGGAAGAACAATAATAGCCAATTACAGGCAGCGTAAAGTGGCCGAGTGTGCTCGAAACGCCTACGATGTGCCCACCTCCCTGTTTGCGCAGAAAAGGCAAAGCCGCCTGAATAACAGAAACGGGACCTAAAACATTGGTTTCATACAGCGCTCGGATATCGTCCAGGTCTGATTCTTCAATTGTGCCTACAAGGGAATATCCTGCGTTATTCAGGATAACATCAATTTGTCCAAAGTGAGAGAAGGCTTGTTCTACGCTCGATTTGACCTGCTGGGGATTGGTAACGTCGAGCTCGAGGGTTAGGACGTTTTTGCCATACGCCTCATTAAAGTCGGCAATACTTGCCACTTTGCGGGCTGTAGCAACCACTTGATCGCCTCGCTTGAGTGCAGCTTCGGTCCATATACGTCCAAAACCTCTTGAAGAACCTGTGATAAACCAAATTTTTGGCGTTCTGTTGCTGGAATACGCTGCAGCGCCTTTTCCTGATGAATCATTTAGCTGTGTCATAAAAATTAATTTTTTTAAGTTATGACACAAAGTTCGATAATAGAAATACGCAAGTTCTAACCTATTTGAGGCGCGTTGTAACCAAAATGAGGGAAGTTGTGATTAATCCCACTTTAAAACTTGTAAACGCTTTTGTAAGAGTAAACTATATTTTTCCTTCATTTCTGGCGAGAGAAAACTATTGTCAATTAGATCAAACCAATGATTTAGTTTCGCTTTAATTTCACCGAGGTTCTTATCAATTACTTTATCTGTTAATCCGCAATGTTCTTTTCCGAAATAATTGGTTCGAGCATTTGTATTTCTGTTATAGCAGTATACTATTTCCTTAGAAAAACAAAGCTATTTGTAAAGTTATACTGCTATAAAAGTAAAATTTCCATCTTTATGGAAGATGAGCATATGATTTATGGTGTATTACTGCTAAAGCAGTATCGAACGGCGTATTCCCGGAATATTTTGACCAAACGTTGCATATGAACTTGTTTATTATTAAATACTTAAAAATATTTTTAATTTCCTCAAACGGCACTTTATAAAAACAGCAAAGCCACCCATTTCTGAGTGGCTTTTGCGGTCCGGACGGGACTCAAAAATATGAAATATGCGCTTAAATATCAATAATTTACATTTTAAGAATTCAAATGTTAACCGAGTTGTTAACCGAATTATTTGAATTGAAATGCACTGTTTTGAAAGAACTTAGCTGCCTAAAAATACAAAATTCCGGCGAATTTGCAAACTAAAGATTGATAAAACTACTCAAATTGTATTAGGTGAAAGTGCTTGATTTTATTTGGATTGCAGATGTTATTCTGTCTTAATCCATTAGGTAGGATGCAACTTCTTCTACAGATAAACCGGTAAATTCGGCGAATTCGTTAATGCTTACGAACTGCTGCTTTGTCTTGCTTTTCCTTTCCCGGATACGGTCAAGCAGTTGCCTGCTATACCGGTCGCTTTTACCTGTGATTCGTTGTACATCCTTCGGATAAATTATGAGCCGATTTGTTTTCATTTGGGATCCTTCATGCTTTATCCATGCCTTTGACCAGGTTTATCGATACTGTTACAATGATTAAACCCACTTTAAAACTTTTATACGTTTTTGTAAGAGTAAACTATATTCTTCCTTCATTTCTGACGAGAGAAAACTATTGTCAATTAGGTTAAACCAATGATTTAATTTGGCTTTTATCTCATCGATGTTCTTATCAATTACTTTATCTGTTAATCCGCAACGTTCTTTTCCGAAATAATTGATCAGAACATCTGCATTGAGGTTGCTCTTTTTACCTTTTAAGGGCAAAGCAATTTCTTCAATGTTGCCTTTCAGTACAATGGTTGAGTTGAGAAAATCATAAGCAGGTGCTAATTCGACTTTACCATCCTGTACAATGACTGAAAAGTTTTTAAGGTGCATATCTTCATTCCCGATGAGGTAATTAAAGATTACTCTTTTAAAAAGCTTTGACTTTTCTACCACTGGAAATGTGCAAAAATCATCTACTAATTTTACAAGTTTTTCCATGGAATAATTGTATTTGGTATCACGGCTCATACCAGCCAATTGCGCAAAATCTTCAACTTGTATCTTATCTTTCTGGCCCTTTCTGTCGAATCGCTTAATAAAATAGGTGAGCGAATTATCTTTCGAATAAACCATGCCATGTAAAGGAACGTCAATTCCAATAACTGAGGCCAGGTGCATGGTTAAATCTTCGTTTTGCGGGAGCTCAGGAAAGATGTGATGTTGCGGTTTTAGAATGTACCTGCCGTTTTTATCGACCAGGTCGAAGCAGCCATTTTTAATATTCAGAATTGCACTCACTTTGGGCTGAATTCCCTGGATAGACATTTTGGAAGCCCTTAGCATTGCCTCGGTTCTAAGTTCTTCTGCCGAAAGGTTGAGTATGTCCAGTTTTTTTAATGCAGGAGACAGAAGCCTTAATCCTTTTTCGCTATACAGACTTTCTCCACAGGGTTCGTAAGTGATAGGGCAGCGGTTCATGCTGTTATCTCCTTAACCGTTATGTTTCCAACTAAATCATCTCCTACAGCCATGAGCTGAGCAAAGTAATCGTTGCGATCAACTTTCCCAATTTTTAAGAGTCCTTCCAGTTGATATCCTTCAGGAAGCAAGCCATCGAAGAATGAAGGAAAGGTTTCGAATTCATATATTTTTTGGGATAGAGGCAAAGTAAGCGAAACTGGTTTTCCTTTATAATCTTCGAGATACTCAAAACGATATTTTTTTGCAAATTCAAGCTCAGTAAGCGTTCCAGCTTGTACACCATCTACAAAGATCTTAGCTTTTTTCATTGTTCATGATTTGGTTCATAAGCGGACTTATAAGCTGTACTTTAATATTGAGTACAGACAGGATTTTTCGTAAGGTATCCAACTGAATCGTTTCTTTACCTTTTTCCAGGTCAAAAACGACGGTTTTCCCCACTCCGGCCATTTCAGCCAATTGGATTTGACTAAGACCGGCCGCCTTGCGGTGCTTCTTTATAATTTTTGCCAATAATAGAGGTTCGAGCATTGTATTTTCTGTTATAGCAGTAAAATTATGATATTTCTTCATAAAAACCAAACTATATTTAAAATATTACTGCTATAAAAGTAATATTTGTGCTTTTAAGGAGGATAAACATTATTGTTATGATATATTGCTGCTTTGGCAGTAATTAAGAAGTGCTAATTCTGGAATAATCCGGCAAAATGTTGCGCTTTAGTGCGTTAACGGAAGTGCCGGAGCTGAAGGGATTGAATTGCATCATAGCTTTGATCTGTATTTAAAATTTTTCAACTATGGCAAAGCAAAGTGGAATTATCAAACTGGAAGGTACTATCGGGGATATTACTTTCTACAAATCTAAAGACGGCCTTTTGGCAAGGGCCAAAGGTGGTGTGGATGCAAATCGAATTCAGAACGACGCTGCTTTTCAGCGTACCCGTGAAAATGGTGAGGAATTTGGCAGGGCAGGGGCAGCTGGCAAACTGTTAAGGCTGGCTTTCAGGAACTTTTTGCAGAATGGATCTGACAGTAAAATGGTCAGCCGTTTGACAAAAGAAATGATGGCTGTAATTAAGGCCGATGCTACCAGCACGAGGGGCCAACGAAATGTTCTGGATGGTGAATTGGAGTTGTTGGAAGGTTTCGACTTCAATATTAATGGGAAACTTTCGTCCACTCTTTTTCTTGGGTATACAACCTCTATTGAAAGGGCTACCGGAGCTCTTCGGGTAAATATTCCTGCCTTCTCTCCCGCAAATGCAATCGCATATCCCGAGGGAGCAACTCACTTAAGATTTGTTTCCGGGGGCGCATCGATCAATTTCGAAGCGGGTACTTTTGAAGTTATCACTTCTCAAAGTGCAAATGTTGCAATTGGCGAAGCTCAGGTGGCTGCAGTTGAATTGTTAAATCAACTGGCAGGCAATAGCACTAGTCCATTATTTCTGGTATTGGGTGTTGAATTTTACCAGCAGGTAAACGGCCAAACTTACACCTTGAAAAACGGACAATACAACGCTATGGCAATTGTGCGTGTTCTTGGTGTTTAAACCAGTAAGCTATGGAAATGCTAGTTAAACCCGAAGTCTTTTTCTTTTCGATAATGTCAATCCTCCTGGGTGTTGTTGCTTATTTTTTACGGCAGCTGCTAAGTGACTTTAAAAGGGTGGAAAAGGATTTATCTGAGGTTAAAACTACCACGGCCCTTATAAAAACCGAATTTAAAGGAATCAATGATCTGATGAATCAAAAGATCGAATTCCTCGAAAAGCGGGTAAATCATTTTGAATCATTATTTTTTAAACAATCAGACTATGGAAAAGAGAGAAATGACCTTGGCTGAGCGGCTGCTACAACCAACCTCTAAGTTCTTCCGGAAGATCCGAAATATCGGATTATGTCTGGCAGCTGCAGGAGCAGCCATCATAGCAGCTCCCATTACCTTGCCCACTATTGTGGTTACGGTAGCCGGTTACCTCACCGTTGCCGGCGGAGTAATGAGTGCTGTTGCACAGGCAACTGTTGAGGACGAGTAATCTTCACCTCAACGATAAAAATAACAAAGGCTTCCGACATGGAAGCCTTTGTTATTTTTATCAATAGATCAAACCTTAAACTCGGCCCATAATGGTAAATGATCGGAGATGCGGAAAGAAAGTTGACTGTCGGTATAATTCCGGTTGGTAAGTACCTTATCTTTAAAATTATAGGTGCCACCTTTTTTGTAATCCAGGTTAATCTGGAATTCGGAAGAAGTATTTTTAAACCAGGCTATCTGATCGTAAAAAGAGACCTTATCGAATATTGTTCTTTTGATATCCTCCAGGTTTAGATCTTCGGGGATGAATAGTTTATCCCCAACAAATGCTTTATAGGCCAAATCGTCCTTGCGATCGATGTTAAAATCGCCCAGGGCCATCAAACTATGTCCCCATTTTTTTAGGTCTTTAGCCCACTCGTAAATCCATTTTGAAATGGCTTTTAATTCAGGAATCCGGTCCTTTGTATCTTCGCCATAAATAACGTGTAATGTTAGCAGAACAAATGTTTTGTCTTTAACTTTAAAGCTTACCGCATAAGGAGTGCGGGCGAATTGTGTATCGAGTGCATCGGGCGAAATCTCTTTTTTTAATTGTTCTTCTGGGATTACAATTTCGCAAGCTAAACCGGAAAGTTTAACTTTTTTGTTGTTAAAAATAAAGGCTAATCTTTCCCCTCCACCTTTATCGCCCTTGGTAACATCGGTCATTAGAAAGCTCCAATTATCGCCTAAAGTGTTCATTGTGTCGCGGAGGCACTTGATATTGTCCTGTACCTCCTGAATGGCGATAATATCGAACCGTTTAATAATCTCAATAATGCAGAGCAGAGACTCTAAATCGCGTTTAGGAACAGCATCGTTTTTGGCACTCCATTCTTCGGTTAAATCGCCAAATTCACGGATGTTCCAGGTTGCAATCAGCAAATTTTTGCTGGTCTTTTTGGGTATTGATTTGTCTAAATCGATATTTAGTAATTTGATGGCATCGATAACACCAAGTGGCGGGTTTGATAATAGCTCAGGCATATTCTATGGTTTTAAATAGCTGGATTTTATGTATATAAAAGTAAAATATAGTTTTTAGATTGTAAATACTATTAGAAGATATTATTAAAAAGTAGGCTGGATTTACTGTTAGTGTAAGGATAGTAGGGGCTTTAAAGTTTTATGGTGCGCAGCAATACTTTTGAAAAGAACAAAGAAAAAACCGAAAAAAAAGAAAAAAGAAAGCCTACCAATAAAGCTTAGGACGGTATGGTGCAAGGCTTTGCCAAAAAATACTACCCCATATAAAAAGCAGTGAGTGTACCAAAACTATAACAAGGGGTGGAGATTTTTTTGCAAACCAACGGATGGCCGGGGGCTTTACCCTAAATAATAAGACAAAAAGCCCCCGGCCAGGCCTTGCAACAAACCGGACTGAGTTTTAGGTTGGCTTTGTTTTTTATTTATTTATACCCTAGGCATAAAACGGGGTTTGGGGGAGAGCTCCCAATAAAACGACCACCGGAGGTACCTACCCCCCGAAGGGACGGGGGGAGAGATGAGGAACGAAGCTAAGGGGGGCGGCGCTGGGCTATTTAACATAATTAGGTTATATGACAACCGCCTCCGCCTTTCCGCGGTTAGGCATATAACTACTTGTTATGTTAAATAGCTTACCGGCAATTATTTTGGCGCGTCTATTTGCCTCGGCGGGCGTGGCTCTTTGGCAGGTGGCGGCCTGTGTGGCGCCTTCGGCAGGACGACAAATGACAATGGGCCACAGAACGATGAAAAGCAAAAAGCGTGACAAAATAATGCCGGGCCAGCCAGGGGGTAGGCCAAAAAAACTCAGAGAGAATTTGGCAAATACCAAAATAAAATAGTAATGCTCTTTTGCCAAATGGCTGAGTTTTTTTGGCCTTTGTTTTGCGTAGTTCTGGATGTAGAAGGAAAAGTTAAATAACAAGCGTGCGCGAAACTCTCGCTTCAAGCGCATTAAAAAACCGGAATGCCGAAGATATAAGATACCTGTTACTGGTTCCGGTTTTTGAATGGGCTTGATTTAACAAAAGTATAAGAAACCAGGCATGAAGCAACTTATTATATGTATGGTCTTGTGTCGCGCCTGCGGCAAGGGCGTACATATAATGTGCTGCGGTGGTAAATACTTTGGTGTACAAATTTTAGTTATTCTATTCTGAACTTTGGCAGAATGATATAATTTTTGCCGAATATTTGGTTTGGAGATCAGAGATTCAACCACGCTGTGGTTGCTGATTACTCCATATTTTATTCCTCGCATTGCATACGTGGCTATTCAAATTAAATCCTTTCGGAATTTTAATTTCAAATAATCAGAGAAAGCAGAATTTATGCATTTATTAATCTTGCTACCATAGGGGGAAGGCCTAGGTATTAAATGCCATGGGGTTTCGGAATGGAAAAATGGTTTCCATTTTTTTATGCATCTTTTTTTTCTTTTAATGCTTTTCGCATAATTATCCGTATCCATTCGGGAGCCATTTTAATATCGTGTTCTAATCGATACGGTTCTTCCTTTTGTAAATGCTTCAATATTATCTCAATCTCTTTTTCGGTTGCCTTGTCTTTTCCTATTTCTTTTAATGCCTGAATAACTAAAGTGCTTATAGAACCAATGGTAGCCAGATTTTTGGGCGATGTTTTTTTGAACTTAATGGTACGGTTTTCGACTTTTACTATGCGAGCTGAGCCATCGGTTAAATACACAATATTGAGGGGGATTTGCGTTGATAAGCCCAACGCATTTAGTGCCAATACGCCAGTTGGCAAAATACGTGCTTTATCTCTTTTGGCAATAGCTTTGGCAATATCTTCGGCAGTAGGGTATATTTTACCGAAAACAGGGTGCGTTTTTAACCGCGCATATATGCCTCTGGCTACACGCGAAATTTCATCTTTATCGACCAAACGTTCCAATGCTTTGTTTACTGCCTTTGCAGAACCAAGGTTAAGGAAGTCATCCATAAAAAACAGCGAACCCCCCTTCGCTTTTTTTATTTTATTAATTATATGGTTGTCAATTGTATTCAATGTATTTTTTGTTGTTTTCTGTCGCAAATTTAGTAAATATTTGCGACAGAAATTTCACAATTTTAGTAATAATTTGTGAAAACAGGGATTAGGTGTTAGGTATTTGTCTTTATAATTCTCATGTTTTAAAATAGAACATTATTTTGTTTTATTTTAAAACATTTGCTATATTTGTCATTAAATAAAAGAAATTTAATGGGTATGCAACTTTCTCAAAAACAAATCGGACAAAGGATAGCTGAGCTTAGAAAATCAAAAGGACTGTCGCAGGAGGATTTGGCTAAAAGTGTAAAGATGTCCCGCCCTTCATTGGCACAAATTGAACTTGGTAACAGGAGTATCGATATTATAGAACTGCAAGCTTTATCCATAGCCTTAGGCTTTTCCCTCGATGACTTTGTTTCGAAAGATTTTACTGTTCGTTCTGAATTTGAAGCCACCATTACGAAAGAAGTGAAACCTCAGGAACGTATATCAGTACCTTCGATGCATATAGAAAAGTTCAAGAATGTACTTCTATACATCCTCGAAAAATGTGCCGGTAAGCCTAATGTTGGGGAAACGGTTCTCTATAAGTTACTTTATTTTTCGGATTTCAATTATTATGAATTGTACGAAGAGCATTTAACGGGTGCAACGTATCGTAAACTTCCTTACGGGCCGGTTCCGCAAAAACTTGATACAGTTATTCATCAGATGATTGAAGCGTCGCATCTGCAAAGAGTAAAAACGGATTATCATGGCTATCCGCAAACCCGCTATTTGCCACTAATAAAGCCTGATTTAACGCAGCTAAAAGCAAGTGAAAAGGCAGTTATCGACGGGGTTATTGATCAAATGAGCGATTGGTCAGCTTCGGCAATTAGCAATTATTCGCATAAGGATATGCCCTGGCTGGCTTCAAAAGAAGGGGAAGAAATAAATTACGAATTGGCTTTTTACAGAGAAGCTCCCTTTTCTGTAAGAAACTATGGGGACGAAATTGAAGGGCAATGATTTTTAACGAACTGGCAGCATTTACCAAAGATGTAAAAGACCTTTTAAAAAGGTACAGAACGCTGAATGACGATTTGGATGTTGTTAAAAAAGTGCTGGAAGTAGTTCCGGATGAAAGGCCTCCGTTTAGTTTCCGTATTGATGGATTAGGAATAACAACCTGTGTTATTAAAGTGAAGAAAATTGCCTGTAAATCGTTAAAGGGCAGAGGCGTAAATTCGGGATTACGGTTGATTTATGCGTATTTTAAAGAAGAACAAAAGATCATATTTCTTGAGCTGTTTCATAAAAATGATAAAGAGAATGAGGATAGGAAAAGGATTATGGAGAATTTTAAATAAACTTAATTATGGTGGACATAAAATGAGCTGTATCGGGTTGGCGAGGCTATTGCTGAATGGTTTTTGCGAATACCTTATTCCCTCTTGGGTGGGAGGTGGGACTTCCAAATCTTAAATTAGTTTCCGCTATCAATTGTAATTTTTCAATAAAATGGCATAATTTTCTGCGCTTTTTTGTAAGCTAAATTCTTTGGTCATCATGTCAATGAACGATAATAATTTGAAAAATATCAGTTTATTCAAATCCTTATTCAGAGGCAGGGATGATGTATTTGCTTTGCGTTGGGAAAAGGGTAACAAAAGCGGGTATATGCCAGCCTATTTTTATGACCCTTATCGATATAAATTGCATAAGATGAAAGGCGGTAATTTTCAGGATTACACTGAAAAAAGTTACTTACCATATTCAGATGAGCAAATAGCTAAACACTTGAAAGGTGAACAACTAATTGGCATATACCCATTACTGAAAGATAACACTTCATGGTTTATTGCTGCAGATTTTGATAAAGCCGGGTGGGAAAATGAATGCAAAACATTTTTAAATACTTGTATTGAGAAAAACATTCCTGCATACCTTGAACGCTCTAGGTCAGGAAAGGGTGGTCATGTTTGGATATTTTTTGAACAACCTTATGCAGCAGTAAAAAGTAGAAAAATAATTATTTCACTGCTCCAGAAAACAGGCGTATTCTCAGTTTTCGATAAGAATTCCAGCTTTGATAGGCTTTTCCCAAATCAGGATTCACTATCAGGAAAAGGGTTTGGGAACCTTATAGCTTTACCTTTGTACAAAACCACTTGGGAATTGGGGAATAGTTGTTTTATTGACTTAGCGACATTTGAACCATTTACTGACCAATGGAAATACCTTGAGAACATTCAAAGGATTTCGATTCAAAAAACTTGACCAACTTTATTTAGAAACGAATTCAGTTACCAATCATAACTTTCCGCAAACAACTGCCTTTCTACCAGAATTGAGCACCTCAGTCAAATCATTAATAATTAACCTATTTCTTGCCGAATCATGAATAAGGACTTTTGATAAGGTTTCAAAGCG
>DATALJ010000028.1:0-5848 GCA_036261135.1 Bacteroidales bacterium | reverse complement strand
GGCAATGCTCCAAAATTAAGTTGTGTTGTACTATTAAGTAAATTTCTCGCAGTTTCAATAAATTCTTTTAATGTAATGGATTTACCGGTACCAATATCAAAAGATACATTGGATGGGAGTTTTTCCATGTTGTCGCACACTGTTTTAAAAGCCGAAACAACATCATCAATGTATATGAAATCGCGTTTCTGTTCTCCCAACGTTAAATCAATTTCGGCTACGTTGGCCTTCAGCTGGTTAATAACCCAGGTCACAAATTTTGTTGGGGAATCGTCAGACCCATACATATGAAATATTTTCATATTAATGATTTTAACCCGATTTTGAAATTGCTGTATCCATTCCAGCAAATGCTTTTTGGTTAAGGAGTATTCAGATAGATAAGAATATGTTAACTTATTATCATTAAAAAAGGAATCGGTATTTATAAACGCCGTTATGCCCTGCGCAACGCCCTTCTCCAGTAATTTCAACGGAGCCAATATATTATTTTCGAGTAGCACCGATTTGGGTATTTCTGTTCTTCCGTATAATGTAGCTGTATGTATAATGTAATCTATTTTATGGTCACAAAAAAGTTGTTTGATACCCGCTTCGTTGGACTCATAAATCGGATAATTTTCATTGGCTATACGCCAAAGATTCTGATTCATAATCTCGAGCCCAACTACATGGTAATCATTTTTTAGTTGATTAGCTACATGGCTTCCCAAAAAACCGTTTATCCCTGTTATGAGAATTGTTTTCATATTAAATTAATTATTCACCACTGTTTCCACTAATATGCACAGATTAATCTGTGTGAATCTGCGGTATCTGTGGTTTATATTTATTCCCAATCATCCGTTTTTATACTTGCTTCATCAATCCCATTTTCAGCCAGGTATGTTTTAAAGCTTTTGATCATTACCGGAGGTCCTGATATAAAGTAAACCGAATGACTACCGTATTCCTTTGCAATACGCTCGATATTGAGCCTCCCATCGGTATCCTCGCAAATAATATGAACGGAAAGACCGGGATTTATTGCTTTTGCCTGTTCAATTTCATTTTTGTATATATTCAGTGTTTGATTGCGTACGCCCAGGTATAAGATGGGGTTTACATAATCGGCAAATGAGCTATGGCAAAATAACGAGAGATAAGGTGTAATGCCCGTTCCACCGGCAATAAAAACAACCTTTTCGCGGTTAAAATCGTCGGTAAACAATTCGCCATACGGCAACTTCAGTGTTACTGTTTTACCGGGCTTTAGCTCGCTGGCCATCCGTTGCGTGAAGGTTCCTTTGGCAGCATACGTTATGGCAGTGGTTTCTCCTCCAGGAGCCGATTGCATCGAAAAACAACGTGACTCGGGCCATCCGGCCGATGGGTCAACTTCGTCCAGGGCCAGATGCAGAAACTGTCCGGGAGCATATTTATAGTGGCCTGCAAGCGATTTAAAAGTAACCGTATAGATATTATCGATTTTGTTTTCTACCGAAACGACTTCCGATGGGTATTTTTTTACAATAGCCATATTACTTCTTCTCTATTTGCTGAATATATTGGTCTAAGGTATTTTCAATATACCCGAACATCTCCTTTGTTAATCCCGGATAGGTTCCCAGAAAGAAGGTATTGTTCATGATATAATCGGTATTATCAAGGTTACCGGCCATACGCCAGTTTTTATTTACAAAGGCAGGCTGTTTGGCCATATTACCGGCAAACAGATTACGCGTTTCTATTAATTTCTCATTGAGAAACCGGGTAATCTCGTCGCGTGTAAAAGGAGTTTTCTCTTTTAAGGTAACAATAAAGGCAAACCATGCCGGATCGCTGTTTTTTGTAGCGATGGGTAAGGTAAAATATTGGGGATATTTCCCGAATATACGCATGTATTCCTGGTAGTGGGCTTTTCGCTTTTCACAAAAATCGGGAAGCTTATCCATTTGTGCGGCACCAATAGCAGCCTGTATATCGGTCATTTTTAGATTATACCCGATCTCCGAATACACATATTTGTGGTCGTAACCCACAGGGAGGTTCCCAAACTTCTGCGTAAACCGCTTGCCGCAGGTATTATTTTCGCCGCCCATACAATAGCAATCACGGCCCCAGTCGCGGAAAGCACGAACCAGCTTTGCCAGCTTCGGATCGTTGGTTATAATAGCCCCGCCCTCGCCGGTTGTAATATGGTGTGCCGGATAAAACGAAATGGTGGAAAGGTGTCCGAAAGTACCGGTATGCTTACCATTATATTTACTACCAAATGCATCGCAGTTATCTTCAATAACCCACAAGTTATGTTCTTTGGCAATTTGCATAACGGCCTCAATATCGAAGGGATTACCCAGGGTATGAGCCAGGAATACACACCTTGTTTTTGGTGTTATTGCTTTTCTGAGCATTTCGATATCGATATTGTAGGTAGGAATGGTAACATCTACAAACACCGGTATAAGACCATACTGAATAATGGGAGTAACAGTAGCAGGGAAACCTGCGGCTACTGAGATTACCTCATCGCCGGGTTTAAGTCGTTTCTCGCCTAATTTTTCGCTGGTAAGCGCCGAAAATGCCAACAAATTGGCAGAAGAACCGGAATTGGTGAGTAATACATGTTCAACACCCAGAAAATCGGCAATTTTTTCAGCAAATTGCTCGGAAAAGCGGCCTTCGGTAAGCCAGAAATCGAGCGATGCTTCTACGGCATTGGTAATTTCGTTATCGTCGAATACCCTACCGGCATAGTTTACCTTGGTTTTTCCATCAACAAATTCTTTCTTTTCAAACTTAACCTTATAGTATTCTTTTACTTTCGCAAGTATATCTTTCTTTATGTCTTCACTCGAACTCATAGATTATCTGTTTTTAAAATATGCGTTAATTTGATTATTCGTTACATCCAGTAAATTGCCATTATTCATAAATACTTTGTACCATTCGGTGATGGTTTCCAATGTTTTTTCGATATTCCAAACGGGCTTCCATCCCAACAAATTGTGCGCCTTGGAACAATCGAGCTTTAAAAAAGTGGCTTCGTGCGGATGGTTGTTTTTATCAATCTCGTAGGAAGCATTTTCGCCCCAGTTTTTACAAAGGTGATCGACAATCCACTCCACATTTTTTACATCCTCGTCCCAAGGCCCAAAATTCCATCCTTCAGCATAAGCCGTGCCTTCGGTATATAATTTTTCGGCCAGGGTTAAATAGCCGGTAAGCGGTTCAAGAACATGCTGCCATGGGCGAATAGCAAAAGGGCT
This sequence comes from Bacteroidales bacterium, assembly GCA_036261135.1. Lineage (GTDB taxonomy): Bacteria > Bacteroidota > Bacteroidia > Bacteroidales > JAAUTT01 > JAAUTT01. Next base: position 2,600 of record DATALJ010000028.1, on the reverse strand, counting down.
GCGGATTTGAACCTTTTCGCCGGCAATTATCGATTTGATAATATCCGGGATCAGGCGATCGGTAGCCCAGTCGCCACCACCGATTACATTCCCTGCACGTGCTGAGGCAAGTGCAACCCCATGCTGTTTGTAATGGGCAGGATTAAAAAAGGAACTGCGGAATGAGGCAGTAACCAGCTCCGAGCAACCTTTTGAATTGGAGTATGGATCATACCCTCCCATGGGTTCATTCTCGCGGTATCCCCAAACCCACTCTTTATTTTCGTAGCATTTATCGGTAGTTACATTCACTACGGCTTTTAAGCCTGGCGTATGTCTTACAGCTTCCAACAGGTTAACGGTACCCATCACATTAATGGCATACGTATCGATTGGGTTTTTATACGAATCGCGCACCAGCGGCTGCGCAGCCATGTGGATAATAATTTCAGGTTTAACCCGGTCGATGGTTTTTGAGAGCAACGCATAATCGCGGATATCGCCAATGGTTGAAGTGATCAACTTATCTATTCCTGCTAATTCATACAAACTGGGATTTGTAGGCGGATTAAGTGCATAACCATACACGTCGGCACCCAATTTACGGAGCAACAAACACATCCAGGCACCTTTAAAACCAGTATGGCCGGTTATTAAAACTCTTCTTCCTTTATAAATACCATGAAATAATTTTTCTTTGCTCATCTGACTAATCAATTGGCACATTAGTTCATTATCACATTAACTCATTAATCATTTTACCATTTTACCCAGGGAGCTGTCCCTTTTTCGAGCATTTCATTCAATTTGTTTTTATCACGCAAGGTATCCATAGGAAGCCAGAAACCATTGTGCTTGTAAGTAAACATTTGGCCATCGTGTGCTAATTTTTCCAATGGAGAACGTTCAAAAATGGTAGGGTCGCCTTCGGTTATGTAATCGAACACCCTGGGCTCGCAAACAAAAAAACCCCCATTAATCCACGATCCATCCCCTTTGGGCTTTTCAATAAACGATTCAACTTTGTTTCCGGGATTTATGGCCAAAGATCCAAATCTTCCTTCGGGCTGAACAGAAGTCATGGTGATGGCCTTACCATGCGATTTATGAAAATCCAGTAATTGATGAATGTTAATATCAGCAACCCCGTCACCATAAGTCAACATGAAAGGTTCGTTCCCGACAACTTTCTGTGCACGCTTTACACGGCCACCGGTCATGGTGTGTTCGCCGGTATCCAGTAATGTTATTTTCCAGGGTTCGGTGGAATTATTGAAATAATGATAACTATTATTCGTTAAATCAATGGTTACGTCACTTTGATGGAGAAAATAATTGGCAAAGTATTCCTTAATTACATACCCTTTATAGCCCAACAAAATAACAAAATCGTTGAACCCATAATGAGAATAAATCTTCATGATATGCCAAAGAATAGGTTTTCCCCCTATCTGCACCATGGGTTTGGGTTTCACATCGGTTTCCTCACTTAAACGGGAACCAAGCCCTCCTGCTAAAATTAATACTTTCATGTTCGGATCTATAAAACAAATATCAAAATTGCACAATAAGATTTAAATAGCTGCCAAAAGTACAAAAATTCTCCAAAGCCTATTCACATTTTTCTCCTTAAAAGAACAAAGTGATGCAAATCATTGTTTCGATGCGCACGTTACAGGTAGCTGATCAAAAGTTTGGGGTGGTATGTGCAAAGATAAGGTTTATTCGTCCTAACGGAGGGGAGGGTGGTCAAATGAAGGCAATGGGCAATGGGCAATGTGCCAATGTGCCAATGAGACAATTTAAAAATGAAAAGACTTCACCACGGAGGATGATGCGTATAGGTACCTGTTGAGTATAAAAGCCTTCAAATGTAGAACCATGAATAAAATACCTTTTAGAGAAATGGAGCGAACAGAGCAATAACCCGCCAGCGGTTTATAAACTCCGTGCCCCTCTATATCTCTTTTTAGAAGAAAGTAAATGGCTGGGCACTGGAAAGCTTTTATTTTTCGTAGATACCAAAACAGATAAACCTCCGTGGTAAAAAGTTTAAAGTAAAATGAACGCAAAGGCGCTATGACGCAGGGAAATGTTTTCACCATGGAGAACTCACATGTACCGATATGCCGATAAATCGATGTGCCAATGAGTCAATTTGAAAATGACCGCCTATGATAACAAAAGTCAGGTGTCGTGCATCCCACTACAACCGCCGAAAATAGTGCGTATAGGAAAAGCTACGCGATCGCCTACGGAGAACTGTATAGCGTTCTATTTTCTTGACCTTTTGGTTCTTTTGTGTCAAGACAAAAGAACGAAGAAGATAGTATGGCGTTCTATTTTACCTGCGGTGAGCTCGCGAAAAGCTCGATTCTTGATTTTTTGTTTCTTTTTTATCAAGAAAAAAGAAAGAGAAAAAATATAGCATTATATTCTACCTGCGGTGAGGTCGCGAAAAGCTCGGCTCTTGATTTTTTGGTTTTAATCTATACTTCGTTAAATACAATCCTTGCCAGCTCCGTAGTTAAGGGATTACGGCCTTCGCCGTAATGACAAACGTACCTAAACAAAAGTCAAACGACGAACAGCCTACTACGACCGCCGAAAATAGTGCGCTT
>DATALJ010000006.1:0-2190 GCA_036261135.1 Bacteroidales bacterium | reverse complement strand
GAAATATACTGTAATCCATTGCCATGATCATAATGACCGTGGCTTAAAACCAAAGCATCCAAATCGTCAAGGCTTATTCCTAAGCGGGCTGCATTCTGAAGGAACACATCGGTCGTTCCAGCGTCCAGTAGTACTTTCCGGTCCGCTTCAATCAGGAAAGATAGCCCGAATTCGGATAAACACCCTTTGCCAGGTGCATTATCATTCAATATTGTAATTTTCATTCTTTAAAATCCACTAAAAACAATATAATCAAATTATTAATAAAAAATAAAATCTAAAAAACAGAGCAATCTATAAAAATTTTATGTAACTTTTGTAATAATTTAAATCTGATGAGATGGGGTTAAATGTTGCGCATCGAGAAGACCATTTGATTAAAAATCTTTATCAAAATAAGGTCAGAGAGCGGAAAATATTAGGTTTCCCTCAGGAGAAAAGCCCGGTAAAGGCATATTCCAATGTTTTTTACTGGTCGCACATGGTATCAGACTTTGGAGCCATAGTACCCGAGCGGCCCTTGATTGGGTTCGAGATATTAACCTATGTGCTCACGGGAGCCTACGAGTCGATTAACAGAGAAGGCGACCAATGGCATATACTGTACGAGGGTGACATGGAAATTATCAGGGCAGGTAAAGGAATACGTGTCACCGAAAAGTTTTACCCAAACACCGAGGTCTTGCAAATATGGCTCGATCCGAATTTCAACCAGTCGAAAAAAGTGCCATCAGGACTTCACCAGTATTCGGCCAAGTCGTTTCCTGTTAAGACAGACGCAGACAAACGATCTACTATTTTAAAAGGCAAGGATGCTCCAATTGATTTGTTTGCAAAAGACACATCCATGCACCTTACCACATACAAGGCAGGGCCACATAGCATTGCTGTGCCCGAAAATACGGTTCTATCGGTATATATTCTTGATGGCTATCTTGATATTGAAGGAAATTCGCTAAGCAAATATGATTTCTTCACTGTTGAGGAGCAACACGAGGCAATTATAAACGCATTGTCGGACTGCAAATTATTCATACTCGCGTCGCCGCTGGTTCCGGAATACGAAAGATATGCAGAAATGAGGATGTAATCATCTGCAAAAAGCGGAAAGGCTTTTAACAGTAAGCCACAGTAAACAGAAGATTGTGAAACATCTGTTTACTGTGGCTTTTTATTGTATTAGAAAATTCAATATTATTGAAACTTGCGGAACATTGTAATTACATTATGTCCGCCAAAGCCAAATGTACTGTTTATAGCTACATTTACGGTTCTATATTGTGCTTTCCCCAGGGTTAAATTTAAATCGGACGGAATGGCAGGATCAATATCCTTTGTATTGATGGTAGGCGGCACAACATCATGCTGAATGGACTTGATACATATAATAGACTCTACAGCACCCGCAGCTCCTAATAAGTGGCCGGTCATCGATTTGGTGGCCGAAATATTCAATTCTGATGCATGGGCACCAAAAACGGCGGATATTGCTTTTGCTTCACTAATATCGCCAAGCGGTGTGGCTGTGGCATGTGCATTAATATAATCAACAGCATCTACATCAATATTGGCATCTTCGAGAGCCATACGTATGGCATTGGCCGCACCCTCGCCTTCAGGATGCGAGGCGGTGATATGGTAGGCATCAGATGTATTTCCCCAACCTATCATTTCCGCATATATCTTAGCCCCACGCTTCTTCGCGTGTTCCAGCTCCTCTAAAACAAGCACTCCTGCACCTTCTCCCATAACAAAACCATCGCGCGAGATATCGAAAGGACGGCAAGCCGTTTCGGGCGAATCGTTTCGTACAGAAAGTGCATTAACACCATTAAATCCACCAATACCAACCGGGTAAATAGCAGCTTCGGAACCTCCACAAAGCATCACATCTGCTTTCCCATAGCGAATATGATTGAAGCCCTCGAAAATAGCGACGTTCGATGTAGCACATGCCGCTACAGGCGTATAATTGATTCCCTTAAATCCATATTTAAGTGCTATATGACCGGTAGCCATATTAATAATAATCTTCGGAATAAAAAACGGCGAAAACCGTGGGTTCAAATTCTGCTTTGCAAAATCAATCACTTGCTCCGACATACTGTTAACCCCGCCGTAGCCCGTACCCATAATAACACCAGCCCTCAGTTTATTCAGAGAATCCAAATTGATACCTGAATCTGTCAT
>DATALJ010000262.1:0-18283 GCA_036261135.1 Bacteroidales bacterium | reverse complement strand
CGCACACTTACACCAAAATTGTCTTCTCCAAGATTTTAACTAAATGAGTTTGGAGTACCAAAAGTGAATAGAACTTTATTTTGAAACTATATTCTAAAAATTCCAATCATGAAAAAGCTACTTGTACTTTTATTTGTATTTGTTCCTGCCATAATGTTTGGGCAGCGGAATAAAGGAACCCAGCCCGATACTGAAGCAGAACGAAAAGCTGCAAATGCTGAAAAGCTTGCGCATGTGTTTACTCCCCAAACAGAAGTAAATTTTGAATATTGTGAAATTATTAAAAAGCCTAAGTATGCTACACGGAAAATTGCTATCCAGATTGATTTTGGCCAACAGCTGAATCTGCTTGAGAATACCGATCTGAAGGACGAAAATGGCAATTCCGTTGAGTTTTATTCGATGATTGAGGCATTGAATTACATGGGTACTTTTGGCTGGGAGTTTGTGCAAGCCTATGTAGTTGTCGATGGCGAAAGTAGCGATGTTCATTACATACTGAAACGCCGGAAAATTAACGCGCCGGTAGCGAAATAACACGGTTTTACAATTATAGTCAGCATACCACATTTACCGGGTATGCTGACTTGCTGCACGTTCACGAAGTAATCAATTCCTCAATCTTATTGAATATCCCGGAATCCACGCCTTCTAAAATGCGCATGTCAAGTACGTCGTATAACTTCGTAAGTTGTTTTACTACCTGTTCAAACTGTTCGTTTTCCTCAACCAATAAATACATTCGGCTTTGATTGCCTTCGCCAATGCGGCCGCAAAGAATTCCTTCCAGGTTGTATCCGCGACGGGAGAATAAACCGGTAATGTGCGACATCACGCCTGAGTGGTTATGTACCGTTAGTTCTATTACTTTATATTGTTTGTTTTCCATGGTTTTCGTTTTTATGTATTCCATTTTAATTGTGCCGTAGTTCAAAAGCTGGCGCGCGTTTGCAACGCGTGCCTAAGTGTATCACGCGTTAAAAACGAGCGCTAGCCCCAGTCATCTTATCCAATCATTTCGATGTTCGCTTTGCCCGGAGGTACCATGGGTGTTACCAGTTCTTTGTAGTCAATAGGTACATTGATCAGGCAAGGACGCTGCGATTCGAGTGTGTTCTGCAATGTTGTGTAAGGATCGGAAGACGTACCCAAATCCATACCCGCAATGCCGAAACCTATGGCTATGGCAGCAAAGTCTGGCTGTATATCGAACTTCGATGCAATATAATTCCCATCGTAAAATAATTCCTGTTGCTGGCGAACTAATCCCAAGTGACCGTTATTCAGCAAAACAATGGTTACATTCAGGTTCAGTTCTGCCAGGGTGGCCAATTCCTGGATGTTCATCAGAATAGAACCATCACCACTGAAGCAGATTACCTTGCGCTTGGGATTAGCCAATGCAGCACCAATGGCAGCAGGCAGGCCAAAGCCCATTGTTCCTAATCCTCCCGAAGTCAGGAAAGTTCGTGATTGCATGAAAGGATAGGCTTGAGCAGTCCACATCTGGTGCTGACCAACGTCGGTGGTTATAATCGCATTGTCATCCGCAAGGCTTCCAATGGTACGAATAAGATTCAGCGGATGAAAAATGTTCTTTTCAACAGGGTAGTTGAATGGTTGTTCCTTGCGCAATTGATTTACGCGGTCAATCCACGATTCACGTTTGTTGATGCTAACCAACGGCTCTATTTGACGCAAAATATCTTTTACATTGCCTGCAATTCCCAGGTTTGCCATTCTTATCTTGTTCAATTCGGCGGGATCGATGTCGATGTGTAATACAGCCGCATGGGGACAGAATTGAGCTATATTCCCCGTTGCCCGGTCGTCGAAACGTACGCCCAAAGCAATCAACAGATCGGCTTCTTCCAATATATGGTTGGTGTAACGCGCACCGTGCATTCCCAACATGCCAATGTGTAAAGGATGATTATAAGGTATGCATCCAAGTCCCATTAATGTTGAAGTAACCGGAATGAAATTCTTTTCTGCAATGGCTATTACTTCCCGATGAGCTTCCGAACTCATAATGCCGCCGCCAATATAGAAAACAGGTTTTGTACTAGCGTTAATCATCGCTGCTGCCTGATTTATAATAGAGGTACTTACGCTTGTGTCGCTTTTCGCAGGTTCTTCGGTATAGAACTTTTCTACTTCAACGATTTGCGTTTGTACATCTTTGGGAACATCAATCAGAACAGGGCCTGGTCTGCCTTCTGTTGCTATGGTGAAGGCTTTGTTAATGGTTGGAATTAACTCGGATGCATCGTGAACCAGAAAGTTGTGTTTGGTAATTGGAATGGTCATTCCATAGGTGTCTGCTTCCTGGAAAGCATCGGTACCCATGAGTGCTGAAGGGACCTGGCCGGTGATAGCGATAATAGGGATTGAGTCGAGCTTTGCATCGGCAATCGCCGTAATGAGGTTGGTAGCCCCTGGTCCTGATGTGGCAAAACAAACTGCCGGGTTGCCTGTCGATCGTGCCATTCCCTGTGCAATAAAACCGGCGCCTTGTTCGTGGCGTGCCAGAATATGCCTGATTTTACTGCTGTATAAGGCATTATATAATGGAAGGTTTGCGCCTCCCGGGATTCCGGCAATGGTGTCAATCTGGTGCATTTCCAGCATTTTAATGATGATTTCTGCTCCTGAGTACTTCATATAATTGGGTTTTAATTTATATTCTTTTTACCTGTTTAATTCACAAATTCAATGTATGTTAGGTTGCTGGCGCGCGTTTGTAACGCGTGTCAGCCTTTGATACAAAACAAAAAACCCCTGTCAGCTTTCCGCCAACAGGGGTTGTAATATTTTATTTATACAAATAGTATCACATCCGGGGCGGAGAAGACCGTTTTACGACCACCACGAGGACCACAAGGGTAAGGATGTTTACTATGTTTGTATGGATGTTCATTCTTTTTCTGATAATACAAAGGCAAATAAAAATAAAAAATATGACTTTTACAATAGACGAAATGTATTAGTTTTGAAAAGTGATCATGGATTCTTGTATTTATGAAAAATCATGGTCAAACGTTTTTATGAAGGATGATTCAAAAGTCCCAATAACATTTGCTTATGAATAACTACCTCCGAACCCATTACGATCTCTCCAATCCCGACTTAGTTTCTGTTATCGATGAGCTGCCTCTCTGGTCGGCCCCGTTTGGCTTAAAGATACTTGAGACCATGCAATACCGCAAAAACATGAAGGTTCTTGATATAGGCTTTGGCCTTGGTTTTCCATTAACTGAAATAGCGATGCGGCTTGGTAATTCGTCGCAGGTTTATGGGGTTGATCCGTGGGAAGCTGCAATGGAACGAACCCAGCTCAAGCTGAAGATGTATAACATACAAAATGTAAACATGGTAAAGGGTGAGGCGGAGCATTTGCCCTTTGAGGATGGTTGTTTTCAGTTAATTGTGTCGAACAACGGCCTCAATAATGTAAACGATTTGCCGCAATGTTTCAGAGAATGCCAGCGAGTTGCTGCGAAAAGGGCTCAGCTCATTTTTACATTTAATACGGCCGAAACTTTCGATGGCTTTTACGATATACTTAAATCCGTACTTAACGGAAGAGGTTTAAATGAGCAAGTGTATGCAGTAAACGATCATATCGCTTTGAAGCGCCCGTCTCTTGAGCACTTTAAGGCATTAGCCGAGGAAAACGGGTTTGCTGTTGTATCAGCCGAGAAGAGCCGGTTTGATTACTTTTTTGCCGATGCACAAGCTACATTAAACCATTTTCTAATCAACATGGCCTTTTTGCCAAGTTGGCGAGCAATGCTGGATAAAAGCTACGAGGAAAGCGTGTTTGAAGAGATTGAGCAACGGATTGAAAAGGTAATTGAGCAGGAGGGAAAATTTACGATGCAGGTGCCTTTTTATACGGTTAATTGCAGGAAGGGATAAGCATTGTTTTTATGTGAATTTAAAGTTGAAGCTAAATTCTTAGATGGGGTGTGTTCCCTCTTGGAGAAAGGGATTGCCTAATAAAAAACCATATGGCCAATCCCTCATAATTTCGGTCCATATTATTTCTTCCAGTTATCTCTTCCAAACCGTTCAGTCAGGAATGTTAATATTTCATTGGCCGATGATTCTATGGGCTTATTGGTAATGTTTATTACGGTAAAGTCACCTTTACGGAAAATACTTTCGGCATAATCGAGCTCGCGGCGTACCATTTGCGGCTCCACATAGTCGGTGGTTTCTGAAATGTTTAAACCTTTCATCCGGTTTCCTCGCTGGGCTATTAGGTAGCGTACCGATATATCGAGTGCAAATACCCTGTTTTTGTCAACTTTAAACAACGATTCAGGTGGCTCGATACCTGGCACCAGGGGGACGTTGGCTACCTTCCACCCAAACATGGCCAGGTAAATGCTTAAGGGAGTCTTGCCTGTGCGCGAAACGCCGATGAGAATAAGGTCGGCATTTTCTATTTTTTCGGCATGTTGGCCATCGTCATGCTTTACGGTAAATTCAATGGCTTCTACACGCTGAAAGTATTCGATATTTTGAAGCCGGTACAAACCGGGTTTGCTAATGGGAGGTTGTTTCAAAAGACTGGAAAGATAGTCGGACAGCTCTCCAGCCAGATCGAAATGTTTTACATTCTTTTCGTTGCATGCCTGCACCAGCACTTTTCGCATCTCAGGATCTACCATGGTATGCACTACTACACCACCTGAACATACTGCTAAATCTACTACTTCGTTTACTTTATCCATATTCAGCACATCGGGCTTGATGTATACGGGAACCATATTGTTGGGAAACTGGATGAGAACGGATTGTACAACGGCATCGCCTGCCAGGCCTTTACCTCCCGAAACTACATAGATTGGCGGTTGACTGGTTGAAAGATCATCTGTCGCCATAGTTTTTATTTTCTGGTATAACTAACGGGAACGAAAATGGTTCAACATCATGCCTGTATAAATAAACAAGGCTGGTTATCTTTCGACAACCAGCCCGTTAATTGCAAAACTAGAACTAACTACTATTACTACTTGAAAATTACTATTTTAAAGTGCTTTTATACTTATTAACCCTTCTCGTATATTTTAGTTCCGATATATAGACGTATGTTATTGAAAAAACTTGCTCTCATCTTCAAAATTTTTTAATAAAATATATCAATGGCGTGCGGTGATCTTTTTGAAGCTACTAAAGATTGAAATCGCCTTCCGCTTCGGGTTGATAAACAATGTCTTCAATCTTTATCATTGTTTTCCCTTTGGGGACTTCCCATTCAATAACATCGCCTTTCCGAAAACCCAGCAGCGCTGTTCCTATAGGCGCAAATACCGAAACCTTTTGCTGTTTCATATCTGCTTCTTCGGGATAAACCAATTGTACTTCCATGGACTTGTTTATATCCATATTGTGGATCTTTACCCTGGAATGCATGGTAATAACATCCTTCGGAACTTTTTTGGGTTCTACGATTTTAGCACGTTCAATTTCTTCGTTGAGTTTCAGGATGCTTTCGCTCCTGGTTTGCGATTCCTTTATTCTGCTTTGTAAGCGCTGCGAATCAACCGATGTAATGATTATTTGCTTCATGATTATATGTATTTAATTAATGGCTATGAAAAAAAAAGACCGGAGGAAATCCGGTCTTTGAATTATAATAGGATTTTCCTTGTCAATAGCGTTTGTGAGCGGTTCTGGTCTCCAAAACTTCGAAAAGATAGGACCTTATTGCCTGGTTAACGACACGTTCCTGCAAAGCCAAAAAGGCAACAGCGCAATAAATTGCGGGTACATTTTCTGTATTTGCGAATGGTGTCATCGTTTAATCTTTTTTGCGAACATATGGCTTATAAACAACAAAAGCAAAACAAAAGTTGTGTTATAAAACGTATGTATAAATATAATCGTCCATAACGTAGCCACCGCCTATATCAAAGACTTTGGAATCGGTGCAAACAAAGCCGGCTTTTGTGTAGGCTTTAATGGCTTTTGTGTTTCCTTTGTTTACTGTGAGGTATACCGATTTGAAACCGTTCTTTTTGCCATGATCAAATACATGTTGAAGGGCAGCCTGACCAATTCCTTTGCCTTGTTCCGCGGGGTGGATGTATAGCTTATTGAGCTTCAGTTCTTCCTTAAGAGGAGTAACTGCAATGAATCCTATAGGGGAGCCTTCTTCCTCGATAAATTCCCACAGAACACCTTCATTTATCTCCGTTTCGATGGTGGCCGGGGCGTACATCCAGTTTAACATGTATTCGATTTGAGCAGGGGAGAGCATTTCGGCGTATGATACAGTCCAGATATCCTGTGCAAGCTTATTAACTGTCATTATATCGGGGACCGCGATTTTTCTAAAGGTTAACATCGTAATAGGTTATTTGAGAGCCTGTAAAGTTAAAAATTATGCATAATAAGCTGCTTAGTAATTGCAATTTGATTAAATTCGATATAGCTATAAAACAAAGTAGGTTATAGCTGGCACATGCCGAAAAGCCACAAAAGAGTAGGCATTTATTAAAAACAGCCGATTTATGATCTTTCTGAAATTTTTAGGATGGATTATTCTAATTTATGGAATCGTTAGTTTAATTATTAACATGGTTCAACGCAGCACCAACGGGAAATTCAAACTACCATTTTCTGTAGGCGCAATTGCAACAGGTTTATCGCTTGTTGTTTTACTTTCGCTCATTGTTTTAATTGATGCACAACAGGTTGGTGTACTGGTAACGCCTTCTGGGGTTAAGGAAGATGAGTTGCATACCGGATGGCATTTTGTATCGCCATGGAACGACGTGCACAAGATGGATAAAACGGTGTGGGTATACACTTGTGCACAAGCTACTACAGAAGGCTCAAAACCCAATGCCGACGCTATATGGGCACCTACTCGCGATGGTATTAAGATGGGATTTGACGTATCTGTATCCTGGCGCATTAATCCCAACGAAGCCAGTTGGATATACCAGAATGTTACCGAAAACGACGGTGGCAATAGTGGGCGCTATTTGTGGCTCGAGGATAACGTGATTCGCGCTAAGTTAAAATCTGCGCTGGCTATTACAGTTTCCAATTATTCTCCTATTGAAGTGTATAGCTCCAAGCGTGAGGAAATTCAGCAGAAAGTAGCTGAACGCATGAAGGCCGAAATAAATACCTACAAACTGATTCTTGATCAGATCGATTTACGCGAAGTGTACTATAATACAGAATACGAGAAAGCGATAAACGATAAGAAATTAGCTGAACAGGAAGCGTTGCGTCTTGTTGAAGTGACAAAACAGAAGGAAGAACAGCTAAAACAGGCCGAAATAGACAAGAATATAGCAATACAGAAGGCCGAAGGTGAAGCCAAAGCTTTACAAATTAAGGGTACTTCGGTTACCAATAATCCTAAAATGATTCAGCTGGAATGGATTAACAAGTGGGATGGCAAGCTGCCTCAATATATGATGGGTAACGGACAAGGTGTAATATTGAATTTGCCGAATAATCAATAATAATCAAAAAGGGACATCAAAAGAAAAGCTGAGTAAATAACGACTCAGCTTTTCTTTTAAGATATTTATTCTTCTTAAGGCATCATTGGCATTGGTCCTCCTGGAAATCCGCCACCGCCCATGCGGCCCGGCATATTTCCTTTGAAGTTGCGGAATGTATAAAGGAACGATACCTGGAAGTACCTGTTTAAAGCCATACCCTGCGAATCGGTAATTCTGTTTTCAGATACCGTACGTGAAATGTTTGTGTTCTTGTTAAACAAATCGTATGCAGTAAATCTGAGCTCTGCTGCCTGGTTTTTAAGGAATTTCTTCCCAACTCCTGCGTTTACTGTAGTAACGCTCTGGTTGAAGCTCGATGAGGACATTCCTTTGTACACATTGTTCCGTATTTCGTTCTGGAGTGTAAAACCTTTCCATATAATCCAGTTCAAGCGGAAATTGGAATTGAGGGAGTAATAATTATTATTAGTTGTTGTGTTAACGGAGTTGTTTACGAAATTATAACTTCCACTTGTAGAAATTGTGAAATCAAGCTTCTCACTAATATTACTACTTAATGTAATGGATTGGGTTATTGTATTGGAGATGGCAATGTTTTCAAATCCGTTTACAAAACCAGGCGTTTTGCTAAGATTGTACATGCCTGATAGATTCATATTAGACCGGATAAATTTTAATGCAAAACCATAATTGGCCATTGATCTGAAATTATACCCTGTACCTTTGTTTACTGGCTGAACGTATTCAACAGATCCTTTATCGATGGTTGAGTTTCCAATACTATTCTGATTTAATGATCCTCCAAACAACACAAAGAAATTTGTACCTTTTTGGCGGTTCACATAAACAAGCCTTGCTGTTATGCTATGCTGATACTGAGGTTTCAGGTTAGGATTACCCATCGTTATTCTTGATCTATCTGCCGAGTATTCTACAACGTCCTGTAATTGAGAAATCGACGGAGGATTTGTTGATGTGCTGTAATTAACAATTACATTCTTCTCATTGGTAAGCTTATAGTTTAATTGCAAATTGGGCAGAATGTTATAAAAACTTTGTTTTGTATCTGCTTTTTGAGGAAAAGTCTGATCCCCTTCAAGATTCGAATTCTGCAATTCAACGCCGGCATTTGCTACAAATTTTGTGCCCCTTAACATATAAGTTAATCCTGCGCGATTGGTTATAAAATAATTAAGATACTTATTCGATAGAGTATCAATTTTATAATATGCTTTCGCTATATCGTCAAATACGCTACTTCTTTTATAGGAATAGTTCTTCTGATATGAATTCGATACATTAAGCTGGATTAAGCTTTTTTTGCCGATGGGCTCTGAATAAGCAACACGGGTGTTGATTGTATACCCACTGGTCATTGTGTTTACAATCTGATCGGTAAATTCATTGTAATTTTTTTCATAGTCATTTTTATCTGTTAAGGAACTGCTAACGGGTACTCTTTCATTGAACGTTGTATTTAAATCGGCAGAGATTGTCCGCCCATTTTTCAAAAATTTGTGTTGAAAAACCATTCTGTTCGAGATATTGTATCCATTCGTTTCAGAATTGCTGTTCGAATTGGTTAAACTAATATTCCTTGAAGGATCCAGGGAATAATAACTCATAGATTGATTATTTAAGCTGCTCGTATTTGATGTATTGGCTTGAAAATTAATTGAGGGAATCACTATTAACGAGTTTAATGAGTCTACTGACCATTCAATTCTAAAATTTAAACGATTATTAAAGTTGTTCATTAAAGAATTGCTATTTTGAAGACTCATTTTACTGGAGTCACTAAATATAGTTTCCGTATTTGAAATCGAAATATTCTTCGTTTTGTTTCCATTATAGAAGTAACTTCCTGAAGCCGTTAGCTTTTTACTAAATGTGTTGCTGTAATTTAAACCAAGCGTATTGATGGTGGATAATCCGCTTGAGCTGCCGCCAAACATGCCGCCGCCCATCATTCCGCCACCGCTGAATCCGCCACCGCTCATCATTCCGCCGCCACTGAATCCGCCGCTTGAACGACCACCGCCGCCCATTCCACCGCCACTTCCCATTGCACCAAGGAAGTCGGACATCATAAAGTTTTGTTGGTTTACGTTATTAGAACCTGCGGTTACGGAGAACCGCTGTGTTCCCTTAAAAACGTTCAGCGAAAGGCTTGCATTGTAGCGATCCTGGTCGCCGTATCCTGCACTAAAACGACCAAACTGGCCATTTTGAGACATTCCGTTTTTGGTAACAATATTAACGGTTTTGGTGGTTTGTCCATCGTTAAAACCCGTCAATCGCGATTGCTCGCTTTGCTGGTCGAATACCTGTACCTTGTCAATTAATTCGGCAGGTAAATTGCGTAAAGCCAATGTTGGGTCTTCGCCAAAGAATGGCTTACCATCAACCAAAACTTTCTTAACATCCTCGCCCTGCGCCTTTACAGTTCCATTTTCCAGGGTAACGCCTGGCATTTTCTTAATCAGGTCTTCGGCTACCGCATCTTTGGTCACCTTAAAGGAGGAGGCATTGAATTCTGTTGTGTCGCCTTTTAAAGCTGCCTGAGGTGGGGTTCCAACAACAGTCACGCCCTGTAATTCCTGCGATTTCGGAGCTAGCTTAATGCTTCCAACTTGCTGGTCGTGTGACACCATCGTGACGTTTTGTACACTCTTGTTATATCCAAGATATGAAACAGAAAGCCGATAGGTCTTCTTCTTTAGTTTTGCTATGGTAAAAGCACCTTGAACATTGGTTGTGGTATATAATACGTCCAATGTGTCATTCACATTAGCCATGGCTACATTTGCACCTATTAGAGGTTGTTGGTCGTTCTGATCGACAATTTTTCCGGAGAGCTTGTAGTCTTGAGCGTTTGCTAACTGCACTACTAAAATAAGGGCTGCAAAAGTTAAAATACCCTTGATAAGACATTTAGGTAAGTTCATTTTTTGTGGTATTAGTATAACTAAAATTCAGAGCAAAAGAAGATATTTTTATTGGAATAATGAATTTTTAGCTGTTATCGTAATTTTAAAATTTTATGAAATAAATAATTGTTAATTAATAGATTATGTTCAATTTTTTTTATTCTATTTTTAAAATAAATGACCATATTAACCTATTTTCGTCTACACATTCTTATTGTTGGTATTAATTTTGCTTACTGTTTGTCTTTTTTCTAATGAAACAAAAGGCCGAAAAACTCTGGACAATCAATTTTATCAACGCATGTATCGCGAACTTCCTTATGGGGTTCTCGTTTTACCTGCTCATTCCGACATTACCATTTTTTATTATTGAGCAGTTTCAAGCAGATGCAGCGGTTGTAGGAGCTATCCTGTCGAGTTATATTATTGCAGCGTTGGCAGTAAGACCGCTTTCTGGTTACCTGGTCGACAGTTTTTCGCGCAAAGGCGTATACATAGTTTCTTTTGCGTTCTTTATCAGCCTGTACTTCGGATATCTGTTTGTTGCGAGCATATTCTTTTTAGTTGTTCTCCGGGTTTTACATGGTTTTACGTGGAGTACTATTACAACGTCGGGAAGTACGCTGGCTATTGATATCATACCTGCGCACAGGCGTGGGGAAGGCGTTGGTTATTTCGGTTTGTCTACTAACTTGTCTATGGCCTTGGGGCCATTAGCCGGGTTATTTTTGCACGACCATTATCCTTTCGATTACATTTTTTACGCATCCATTATAAGTTGCACAATTGGATTAATTGCCGCTACATTTATTAAAGCACCGGTGAGGGAAGTCGTTCACCATCATAAAGCATTTTCGCTTGACCGGTTTATTCTTGTAAAAAGTATACCCGTAGGTATAAATTGCATGCTTATAGCAATACCTTATGGTATGCTACTTTCGTTTGCTGCATTGTATGGAAAAGAGATTCATGTTGGGAGTACGGGTATGTTCTTTACGTACATGGCAATTGGCATAGGTAGTTCGCGTATATTTAGCGGTAAACTCATCGATGGTGGCCGGATTCACTTTGTTTCGTTACTGGGAGCCATTGTTCTTACTGGAAGCTTTGCACTCTTTGCTTTCAGTAATTCGGCTTTATTATATTTTGTTTCAGCGTTCGTTATAGGAGTTGGATATGGTATTTTGTTCCCTGCTTATCTGTACCTTTTTATTAATATGGCACACCATAACCAGCGTGGCACCGCCAATTCGACCTACTTTACTGCTTTCGATCTGGGTGTGGGTCTTGGTATGATTCTCGCAGGCAAAATTGCCGATGTTGCAAGTCTCTCTGCGGCTTTTGGTGTTGGAACCTTGCTTTGTGCATTGGCTATTTTGTTTTATTGGTTAGTTTCCGAAAGAAGTTACGAAAAAGGGAAAGTAGTATAAGCTAAAACCCTTTGCTGGCGAACGATTCGCATTTTTTTTAACTTTTACACATAAATTTCTCTTAAAAAATTTGCATTGTATGAAATAAATAGTTTACATTTGTACTGTATTAGTTAAGTAGTACACTAATAAAATAAAAAGTATGATTGAAATTAATAATTTAACGTTTGGATACAGAAAGAACAATCTTCTTTTTGATCATTTAAATATCCACATATCTGCCGGAAATATCGTCGGTTTGCTGGGAAAAAACGGTGCTGGGAAAACTACCCTGTTAAAACATATTACCGGTTTGCTGTATGCGCAGCAGGGCGAGTGTTTGCTGTTTGGCAAGCCAGCTCAGGAGCGTTTGCCCGAAGTGTTAAACGATTTGTTTCTTATTCCTGAGGAATTTCAGCTCCCAGCCGTGCGCATGAACGACTTCACCAAGTTGCATGCTCCATTTTACCCGAAGTTCGATAATTCTCTCATGGACCAATACCTTGCCGAGTTTCAGGTCGATCATAATTCGAAGCTTACCAACCTTTCGTACGGGCAAAAGAAGAAGTTCCTCATTGCATTTGGGCTTGCTGCAAATACCCGCTTATTGGTGCTCGATGAACCTACGAATGGTTTGGACATTCCTTCCAAAAGCCAGTTCCGCAAGATCATTGCATCTTCAATGAATGATGAGCGCAGCATTCTCATCTCGACGCATCAGGTCAGGGATTTGGCGAGCCTTATCGATAAGATTGTAATTCTCGAGAGCGGGAAAATTATCTTCAACCAAAGTACTTTCGATATTGCTTCGAAAATAGCATTTGCTCAAACAAAGGACCTTACCGGGCTCGATGTATTGTATGCCGAAGATGTGTTTGGAGGGAAAGCGGTAATCTATCGTAAAAGCAGCGAAGAAACGGAGATTGACCTCGAGCTGCTTTTCAATGGCGTAGTTTCCAACGCCGGAAAAATTAACAACGAATTTAAAAACTAATGGACATGAAAGAGCAAACAATATTTGACATAAACAGGGTAAAGCTTCTACTTGCCCGCCAGCTTAGGCTTAATTCTTCTACAATTTTAATAGGCTTTGGCGCTGTAGTTGGTGTAATTACCTTTATACTTAGCATGCGTGTTGTGTTTGAATCGCACTCACTTGGTATGAGCGGCTTTACCGGGCTTGCATTGCCCATTTTCTTTGTTGGAGGATATATATTCACCAGTACTATTTTTTCTGAACTTCGTACCTCGCACAGGGGATATCTTTACCTTACCTTGCCCGCCTCTGCATTTGAGAAGCTTTTAGTTGCGTGGTTTATTTCATCCATATTATATGTTGTAGCATCCATTGGTGCATTCTATGTAATTAATCTTTTGCTCATATTGGTTGGGTTATTGACCAATAGCCAGCCAGTTCCGCTGTTTAACTTTATTGATCCTTCGATGCTCAAGATTTTTGCTATTTACATTGTTACGCAATCCATATTCTTGCTGGGCGCCATATATTTTCGCGGTGTAAACTTCCTGAAAACCTTACTGGCGCTATTTGTTATTAATCTGGTAATTTCCATTTTTTCCGCACTTTTAACAAAGTTTGTTTTATTCGGAAGTTTTCAAAGTCTTCAATTCAATAATAATTTGCCCGATGGAATAGAAGGTTTTATTGGCGATGTTTTTCTTCCAACCGTGAAAATTCTTTTCTGGTATATCATGGCTCCATTTTTCCTTGTAGTTTCTTATTACCGTTTAAAAGAAAGGCAGGTGTGATATGGATTTTGCAAACAAACAACCCATTTATATGCAGATAGCAGAATATTTCTGCGAAAACATATTGAAGAAGGAATGGAAGGAAAACGAGAAAATTCCTTCGGTGCGCGAAATTGCAGTGGAAGTTGAAGTTAACCCGAACACAGCAATAAGAGCTTACACCTTTCTGCAGGATCAGGGAATTATCTATAACAAAAGAGGAATCGGGTATTTCGTGGCAGAAGACGGTTATGAAAAAGCGCTGCAAATGCGCAAGGAAGAGTTTATTCAGAAAGATTTGCCATCGCTGTTCAAAACCATGGAGCTTCTTACCTTGAAACTCGACGACCTGATCCATTTATATAATAAACATTATTCATTAACCTAGAAGATATTGGGGGGCATTCCCACCGGATGCTTCCCCACTTAAAGTCTCAAAAAAATAACGCAATATGAAGACAAGTAACAAAATTCTGTTGGGCGCATTAGCTCTAGTACTTCTTTTAATAACTATCACCCTCATAATGTTTAGCAGAGAGCTAAATTGGGAAGGCTCGGGCAAGGCAGAGCTCTCAGGGAAAACAATTGAAGAACAGCGCGATGTCGCTTCTTTTAATAAATTGAAAGTTGAAGGTAATATTCAGGTGCATTATACCCAGGGAGCAGCCGGAAAAATGTTGGTTAAGGCCGATAGTAGCCTTATTGCTGATTTCCGTAGCGAGGTTAATGATAACGAATTGCATTTATATAGCAAACGCTGGATTCGTAACCGTAGCAAAATAGAGGTATTTATAACTGCCGATAGTATTAATAAAGTTACGGCTAATGCCGGAGGTATCTTTAAAACGGTGCAGGCAATAAAAGTCAATCAATTCAATAGTATTGGCAATGCTGGTGGAATATTGAATGTAAATGGCGAGTTTTTCAATCTCAATATGGAAATGAATGCAGGGGCCATTGCCGATTTTTCGGGCTCTTGCGAAAATATAAAGGTTGATTCAAACGCCGGAGCCATTGTTAATGCAGAAAAGATGGTTGCGAAAAATGGCACTGTTTCATCCAATGCAGGTGCCATAACAAATCTTTATGTTACTGGCGAATTGAGTGTGTTTGCTAGTACAGGTAGTATTATTAAATGCCACGGCAATCCAACCATGAAACAGGTTGAGGTTTCTACAGGGGCTATGTTTAACCGCTAACCCACTGCGTTTTTAACTTGCCATATTGGGAGAAGAAAGTATCCGATAATTTCGGGTACTTTCTTCTTTTTTTTTGAATTGATTTTTAGTTTGTTTGTTCAATGGGTTTAATCCTTTATGTGCTGTTTTTTAAAAGAAGCGTGGAGACTTCATAACATATCCTGTTGATTTCCGTTTAATCACCCGTTAACCTAAACTTATTTTGATGAAGAAAATTTTTATTCCCGTTGTTCTGGGTGTAATGATGGCATTTTCCAGCTGCGAAATGCTTGAGGATAGCACCAAGTCGCTTTCTGATGCTGATATTATTGATGGATTGAAGACCGCGCTTAATGTGGGAGCAGATTCAGCATCGGGCAATCTGGCTAAACTAAACGGATATTACAAGAATCCGCTACTTAAAATACCACTACCCGCCGAGGCTGAAGCCGTCCGTAATCTGATAAACAGCAATTCCTCTCTGGCTACTTTGAGCAGTACAATTGGACTTGACGACAAGTTTGAAGAGGTGATAATAGCAGTGAATCGTGCGGCTGAAAGTGCTGCATCGGAAGCTGCTCCAATATTCAAAGGCGCAATAACCAATCTTACCATTGCCGATGGCTGGGAAATACTACATGGTACGGTTCCTACTGCAACTAAGTCGGCCAGTTTCGATTCAACAGCTGCTACACAATATTTGAAAAATCAGACGTACGACGATCTCACGGCACTTTATGCTCCAAAAATAAATCTGGCACTAGGCAAGGACTTGATTGGAACTACATCTGCTACGGAGGCATGGGCTTCGCTAACATCCACCTACAATACTTTCTTAAACAATTCAGCTGTTAAATTGGCTGTAGCACTCGGAGGGATAGATTTACCCGCTTCCATTAACACCGATCTTGGTGAGTTTTCAACCCAAAAGGCACTTGATGGTTTATTTTATAAAGTAGGAGCGGAGGAGAAAAAAATTCGCAAAAACCCGCTACAATGGGCTTCCTCATTGGTGGGCGATATTCTCGAAAAAGTTTTTGGATCGGTGCAATAATAATTTAAAGATGAGGTGATTTGAAGATTTGAAAATGAATAAAACAAAGGACTTTATAATTTTCAAATCTTCAAATTTCCCAATTGGCTTATCTCTTAACTCCTTTACCTTCCGCAATATTCAACAGTCGTAAAAAACGTCTTCTGTTTGCTCTGTTGAGTCTTAGTGTTTCGAAGTATGCTAATATTTTGCGCAGTACATCAAAATAGAGAAATACAAACATAACTCCTGTAAATGCCCAAACAATCAAAACGTTAAAGACAAATGAGTCTATTAAAAAGTTGAAAAATCTTTTATATGGCGCATAAAAATGCGAACGGCCAAAGTTGGACTCAGGTAAACGGAACACAGCATCTTTCAGCCGCTCAAACTCTCCTTTGTACACCTGGAACTCAATAAATTCGCTGTTGTTTGTAACAATATTAGCAACCTGTTTATTGTAATACTGTTGTTTAAAGGCAAAAAATTTATCTTTCCCTTTCACCTTAGCTACATAGTTGTCATACAGATTGTCTCTTTCATATATGCCTTTATTATAAAGGGTTACAAAATGTTTTTCTGTATTTTCGAGATAGTGCATAAGGGATAGATCCGTCTTCTCACTATATAGATTAAAGGTCAAACTGTCTACAAACGGAGGGTTTTTCCAGTTAAGGTATTTGTTTATTTTCCTTATCTCATTTTTAAGAATAACCAGGTTTTTCGAGAGCTGCATTGTGTCCTTTGTCGATAAATACAACTCACTGCTTTCTCTGGCATAGTTCTTAAGCTCTGGAATAGCGAACGACTTGTAATAAATCGCATTGTTGATCTTTCGGTCGGCCCGATAGAATATGTGTTCAAAACGGTTGTCCTTAAATTGTGTAACCATAAGCGCTTCATAGGCCCAGCGGGATGTCATCATATCACCAATAAAAGGAACATTCTTTTCCGAGGCAATTTTATTGTGCATTTTGCTGAATTCAACTACAACACCGCTGAATAATAATTGAGGAACCAGTATTAATGGCACCAGAATGTATATAGTTACTACGGAATTAAGACCGGCAGAGATGTTGAGCCCTACCAGATTTGCCCAGCACGATGTGGTAAATAGTATAAGCCAATAGCGGAAAACCATGCCATTAATATCGAGCATGGCATTGCCAATGAGCACAAACAGCAACGATTGAATGGCCGAAAGACTGAATAATATTACTATTTTAGAGAACAAGTAGCTGGAGCGGCTCAAATTAAGGAATTTCTCCCGCTTAAGAATCTTCCGGTCCTTGAATATTTCTTCGGCACTCACAACCAGTCCCAGAAATAACGACACGATTACGGCCATAAATAGGAATGCCGGGATGTTCGGGTTCTCTCCGAAGATATATTTAGGTACACCATGAACAAAAACGTAGTTCTTAGTAAAGAAACCAAGGATTAGCGCGAGCAAAGGAGCTTCAAGTGCATTAAGAAGCAGGTATTGCTGGTTTTTCAGTTTGGCCAGAATGTCACGCTTCAGGAATATCTTGAACTGCTGCGCGTGGCCTGGTATATTAAAATGACTTTTAGGAATTGTAGAGTCGTGCTCCCTTTGAATCTGTTTCACGCGAGGGTCTATTTCGCGCATGTACCGGTCGTACCACTCCTGGGGCGAGGTTTTTCGCTTACGGGTTAGACGACCATTTACATCCACAACACGAGCCTCGATGATGCGAAGTATCTGGTCGGTATTGATGTTACCACAGCTTAAGCATTCACTTTCTTCGGCGTCGGCAAATTGAGCTGCGCGTTTGAAGTAGGTTACAGCGCTTATGGGGTGTCCGTAATAGATGATACGGCCTCCCTGGTCCATTACCAACAGCTTGTCGAGCATTTTGTATACGTCCGACGAGGGTTGATGTATATTGGCAACCACCAGTTTGCCTTTAAGCGTTTGTCGCTTTAAAAGGGTAATTACTTTCTCCGAGTCGGCAGATGATAGTCCTGAAGTAGGCTCATCTACAAACAATATGGAGGGTTCGCGTATTAGCTCAAGGGCTATATTGAGCCGTTTTCTTTGTCCACCGCTGAGTATAGTTGTAAAGGCATCGCCTACATTGAGGTCGCGCGCTTCTACTAGGTCGAAATCGACCAGGGCGTGCTCTACAACATCATTCAATTGCGCTTCGGTATAGTCGCTAAAGCAAAGTTGTGCGTTGAAATAAAGGTTCTGGTATACAGTAAGCTCCTTAATCAAAAGGTCATCCTGTGGAACAAAGCCAATAACGCCTTTTACAGCTTCTTTTTGCTCGTGTATATCGAATCCGTTAATCTTTATAGAACCATGTTTGGGTTTTATCGATCCATTCAATACATTCAGCAGGGTCGATTTCCCTGAGCCGCTTCCCCCGATTATTCCAACTAGGCGGCCCGATTCTTCCGATAAGGAGAATCGCTTTACACCATTGGAACTGTTGCGGTAGCTGAATTCAATTTCTTCGGCTGTAAA
>DATALJ010000261.1:0-1778 GCA_036261135.1 Bacteroidales bacterium | reverse complement strand
GTTGCATTAGCCCGTGCGTTGGCCCGCGAACCGAAGCTGCTGCTGCTCGATGAACCGCTGTCGGCACTCGATGCGGGTCTACGCGGTTCTCTTCAGAATGAAATCAGGAAAACTCACCTGCAATTTAAAACTACAACACTGATGGTGAGCCACGATTTGGCCGAAGTGTTCAGGTTAGCCGATACGGTAGTATGTCTTGAGCATGGAAAAGTTACCTGCACCGGTAAACCTGCGGAAGTTTTTGCGGATAATAGCATTAGTGGCAAAGTGCAAATAACAGGTCAACTTGTAAATATAGAAACGAAGGATAATTTTTACCTGTTAACTGTGGTGACAGGCGCAAATCAAATTATTAGGGTAATTGCCTTCGAAAACGATATTGTCGATTTAAGAACCGGAGACCAGGTATTGGTATTTACAAAGGCATTTAATCCTATGATTACTAAATTGAGATAAATCAAATTCGCTTGAGCCTTTTTTTGATAAATTTCCTTTGCTTTATTCTTTTACCAAATATTTTCAGTTAGCTCTCCAAATTGGCATAGATAACAGGATAGGGATTCATAATTCTTATTATTTTTGAAAATCTGGTAAATATAGTGCCAATGAAGAGCGTCTACCTTAACTTTCTAGTTCAATTCATACTCCTTCTTTGTTTTAATTACAGTCAGGCAAGCGAATCTTTTATTTTTAAACAGATTGGCACCCAGGAAGGTCTTTCTCAAAATACTGTAAGGAGTATTCTTGTCGACAGAAAGGGTTTTGTGTGGGCAGGAACGCTCGATGGCATTAACCGGTTCGACGGATCGCGCTTTATTACATACAAACCTGGTTTTGGCAAATCGGTGAATTTAACTGATCACCGTATCCGTTCTATTTTTGAAGATAAATATGGTCACCTCTGGCTTAGAAAATACGACAATACATTTAGCTGTTACGATCCTCAAACCGAGTCGTTGATTGAAGTAAAAAAAGGTAATGAAGCTATACCTTTGAATTTTACGAATTACCTTGAGGCTTCCGACAGCTCCATCTGGTTATGGGATCTGCGAAATGGATGCGTTAGACTTAAAAAGCAGCAGGCTGGCTTACAAGCTGTATTCTTTGCCCCTGCAAATTCCGGATTGCTTTCAAGCGGGGGAGTAGAAATGTTATTCGAAGACTCGTGCGGGAATATTTGGATAGGATGTATTAATGGACTAAATCTATTAACAAATAATCGCATCCAGGGAAGGTTTTATACAGAAGGGCCTGCGATACATTTTCGAAAAGCTATCGAAGTAAATCATATCATTTATTTCATCTCGGAGCAGAATTATATTTGCCGGTACGATCTTAGAAAACATCAGTTCCTTCCCGAACTTCGCACTCCGCAAACCTACAGGTTTACCGACATTGTAAAAATGGACGACGATCATCTTCTCTTCTCTAGTCGCAGCGAAGGTTTATTATCATTCACAATTACATCGGCTACATTTAATCAGAACCCGTTTCCCGGAAAGAATCTAAGCCAGTCTGCTCAACTGATATCTGACAGGAAAGGAGGGGTATGGATTTTTGACCATACAGGTGTGTTGCGCCAATATCTCAGCGAAAAAAGAGAATTAAGAGATTTGAATCTTATCCCATCAACCATCGCTTCTGTAATCGACTTTGAACGGTACAATGTGTTTATCGATTCGCGAAATGTTTATTGGATAACCACCTATGGAAATGGTTTGTTCCGATACGAACCTCAAACCGGCTTGCTCGAAAACTATCAATACAGTAACCGCGAG
>DATALJ010000257.1:0-8950 GCA_036261135.1 Bacteroidales bacterium | reverse complement strand
GCCGATGGAACGGTAAACCGGGCTGCCTTACAGAATGGTTTACGCTTACTTACGAATATACTGCACGCGGAAACGAACGCTACGTCCTTATAGGAAACTTCAAACCCGATGAGGATACAGAATACAAACCAGTTAAATCCGAAAAGATCAGTATGAAAATTGCTTACTATGTAAAAAATGTGTCGCTAACTTCTGTACATAGCCTTCCTGTATGCGATTATTCGTTACTTCTGCAACGATTAAGAAATGACCGGCACCGACATTCATTGTTTTCATTGCAATTTTTCCAGGATTCACTTGCCATTCAAGCTACTAAACCCAAGAAAATAAAGCATGTTCCTGCACCTGTTATTCCTGATAGTATAATAACACCACCTCCATCCCTGCCAACGATTTACTTCGACTTTGATCAATATGCATTACAGGAACATGCTGTAGCAGAATTATCAACTCTCATCAGCTACCTGCAATCTCATACCGAAGTAAACATCGTTATAAGCGGCCATACAGATGATAAAGGAACGCTGGAATACAATAATATTCTGGCAACGAAAAGAGCTGAAACTGTAAAAGAATACATAATCAGCAAAGGGGTTCAGCCAAACAGAATCACAACTAACGGTTATGGAGAAACAAACCCAGCCACAGATAATCGAACAGATAAAGGACGGCAACTAAATCGTAGAGTAGAAATACGCTTGCTTAATATACAACTAATTGATTAACAGCACAAAACGAAGTGATCCAGATTACCTTCCGCAATAATAACAATCACCATACAGGCATAAGCCATCTCATCTGAAATATTCGATCCTTCAGGAGCTTTCTTCGTAAATTTGACTAAAGAAACACAGAAAGCTATGAAAAGGGTAATAATTTTGACCATTGTTTACTTTTTAATGACGAACGCCTTCTGTCAATATTACATAAAAACTACTTCTTACGGAGCGAACATCAGTCAGTCATTAACAGGAAGCGGATATGGTTCAAGCTACAATATGAGCGTTAATATACAGAAAAATCAACGGCTTTTTGAATTAGGCTTTCTGCTCAACAGTCGCGATCAGCATTTCATGGGTTTCGAATTTGTTTATAAGCATTTCACTGGGTTTAAAAAAGCCAACTACAACTTTAAATCAGTAAGAACCTATTTTCAATACAACTTTACATTCCGAAGCCCGGAAGAAATTATTGTTAACGAAGCCGCCCCTGTTTCCACATCGTTTGACCCTAATCTATTGGGAGGCAAAATGACAACCTTTGAACACGCGGTAGGCTTTGGGATGCAAGTAAAACTATTTACCCAAATGTACGTGGATAGTAATTTAGGAATAGGTGCATACTTCGGATCCAAATACCAGGGGATGCATCCGAAAACTATTGGTATCCATTTAAACAATTTTGGCTTTATTGCTTCGTTTAAGATAGGTGTAGGTTACAAATTCTAGTATTGATAACAAATTCCGATTTTATTTTATGAGTATTATATTATCAGCGCTGTTTTTGCGCTATATATTCCGTAGGTATATTCTGAAAAAATATACACCAGGCGAACACATGCGTATATTTTCAGAAATGCAAAATAGTGCTATGCGCTGTGTAAAGCTTGTCCCGCTGTTTTTGTTGTTTCTAAAAAGTAAATAAGCCGTAACTACTTCTTACCCGATAAAGTGGGTTTGTAGAAATTCATTTCGTCAATGTATTTCCAAACATTTTCGTTGAGGAAATATCGCACATCGCGATCATTGTAAATCGATTCGCGGATGAATGTTGAGGATATTTCTATTAACGGAGCATTCACAACCATCCCGTTCACAATATTGGAGAGCAGTTCAGCACTCGTGCCAGGCCGCGGGTATATGTAACGTTTGTAGTTGGCTTGCAGGTATTCGAAATTCTTCCATTTGTGAAAGGTTTCAAGCCCGTCAGATCCCATAATGAGCACAAATTCATGCTCAGGATATTTTTCGGTAAGGTGTGCCAGTGTATGTATAGTGTAGGAAGGTTGCGGAAGCTTAAACTCTATATTGGAAGCTACAAATCGCAGATCGTCTTTTATAGCAAGATGCACAAGCTCCAGCCTATGGTTATCGGCAAGTAGAGTACTTTTCTTTTTCAAGGGATTATGAGGGCTGACCACAAACCAGAGTTTATCCAGATCGGTAAACTCAACCATATAGTTGGCTATAATAAGGTGGCCTACATGAATTGGGTTGAATGATCCGAAAAACAGCCCTACCCTCATGGCTTATTGATTGATATAGTTCAAAACTACTTCGTACACTCGCTTCTTTGCCTCATCCAGATTGTCATTCACAATAACAATATCGAACTTGTCGGCATACGAAAGCTCTTCAACAGCCTTATTTACTCTCTTTCTTATGGTTTGCTCATCGTCTGTACAACGGGTAACCAAACGCCGCTCCAGTTCCTCAACTGAAGGAGGCATAACAAACACGGCCAGCGTATTATCAGGATACATCTTCTTCAGATTTACGCCGCCTTTTACATCAATATCGAAAAGCACGTGATGTCCGTTTTTCCAGATACGTTCAACTTCCGACTTTAATGTACCATAGAAATTTCCGGCATATACTTCTTCCCATTCAATAAATTCGGCATTATTCAAGCGCTGCTTAAAATCTTCGACCGTAAGGAAGTAATAATCTTTCCCATTAACCTCTCCCACCCTGGGGTTGCGGCTTGTTGCCGAAATAGAGAATTCAACAGGTAGCTTTTTCTCCAGCAAATGCTTTACCAATGTAGTTTTACCAGCCCCTGAAGGAGCCGAGAATATGATAAATTTACCTGACATGCAAACAATTACAATACATTATTAATTTGCTCTTTAATTTTTTCGAGCTCATCTTTCATTCTCACCACAAGCTTTTGCATATCGGCATCGTTTGCTTTGGAACCGATGGTGTTAATTTCTCGACCAATTTCCTGCGTTATGAAAGCCAGCTTCTTGCCAACCGATTCCTTTTCATTCATGGTTTCCATGAAATAAATACAATGATTTGCAAGGCGCACCTTTTCTTCGGTAATATCAAATTTCTCCAGATAGTAAATCAACTCCTCTTCGAACCTGTTCTTATCAATTTTTTCGCTTACAATAATATCTTCAAGGTTCTGATGAATACGGGCCCGTATTTTTTCAACCCTTGTTCCCTCGTATTTTTCGAGTTCGGCAGCAAACCCTTTTATAAGATTGATGCGATTTACAATATCTTCGGCAAGTGCACGTCCTTCCTGAGCGCGGAAATCAAGCAAAGATTTAATTGCTTTCCTGATGCACTGTAGAAGATTATTCGATTCCTCGTCAGACAGCTCTTGCTTGTCCGTTTTTAAAACTTCTGGCATGCGCAAGATAACATTCATGACATCTACAGGAACTTCCACCCCTAAATCCCTGGATATAGCAACAATCTGAGTATAGTATCCCTTAATAATATTAGCATTCAGGACCGCGCTAGTATCTTCACAATTCGCATTGGAATCGACAGCAATATATAAATCGATCTTTCCACGTTCCAATTCCTTAATCAGTTCGTTACGGATCTCAAGTTCTTTTTCCTTATAAATAGAGGGTACTTTAAGATTCAAATCGAATTGCTTGCTATTCAGCGCTTTTAATTCAACAGTAATTTTTTTGTTCTGGAATTCGCAATCTGCTTTTCCATACCCCGTCATAGATTGTATCATGCACTTGATTTTTTTAAAAGACCAAAAATAATGAATTATGTTTTAAACTGTTAAAAAACTTACGAATTGCCCAATGTATTTTCGAAAGGTGTGCGGTTGGTAATAGATCGCCCCAGGGTAACCGCATCGGTATATTCGAGCTCATCGCCAAACGCTACACCGCGGGCCAGTGTGGATACAGGAATGCCATACTTTTTTAGCTTCTTGTAAATATAATAATTGGTGGTATCAGCTTCCAGGGTTGCGCTTAAAGCAAGGATTACTTCTGCAATATCACCTCCTTCAACTCGCTTTTCCAGCTCCGTGATGGTGAGATCCGCCGGTCCAATCCCTTCCATGGGAGAAATAATGCCACCCAACACATGATAGACACCTTTAAACTGTTGCGTATTCTCGATAGACATCACATCGCGAATCGATTCGACCACGCAAATCAACGATTTATCGCGACGGGTATCGGCACATATATCGCAAACCTCGCTATCTGAAAGATTATAGCAGTTGCTACAATACTTGATCTCCGATTTAAGGCGTATTAATGAGTTTCCAAAATGGTTAACGACCTCCTGATCCTGTTTTAACAAGTGCAGCACCAAACGAAGTGCAGTTTTAGCGCCAATTCCTGGCAATTTAGCAAACTCTCCTACAGCATTTTCGAGCAATTTCGATGAAAAATTCTGATTCGTCATTCTATAAAACTATTCTACAATCCATTAATATACTACATAAATTTAATATGAACCTCTTTCAAAAAATTATTTTCGAGGGTTCGGGCAATGCGGCGTGCTATGGTGGGGCGAACCTCCAATTCGAGCGGCAAACCGGGAACATGATTGGCCTGGTTGATTCGCATGCCAATAAGCAGATGGATTTCATCACTCTCGAGCAATAATTTTACAATCTGATCGGCTGGTCCCTTGCCATGTTTATTGTGCATGGTATGATTATTCAAGAGCGAGCTCACTTTACTGAGTGTTAGTATTCCCTCGGTAATTAAGTCAAAGCCATCCATGAAGGAAACTGGCGGTAAATCTGGATCGTCAAACTTCTGACCCTCTATAATGGAGAGCCCAAGCTGTTGAGCAATAATATTGCTGGTTGTAGCACCACATATTATCTTATGCCCGTCGAAACTTTTAACAATTTCGGCCATTTCAGTATCGTTCGATGGCTCAACCGGTGGCCCGCTGCAAATAATTAACCTCCGTGGATTACGCAGGTAAATGGTAGCGCACGACACATCGTCGCAAGTTGCAAAATTATCGTTCTGAAAAGCAATATTTACGACCTTGGAAGATAGGTCCCGCGCTGAAATTGAGCTATTCCCACTTATCAGGTGCTGAACATAAGCTATGGCATTGTCTCTGCCCCATCCAACAGGATACTTTGCCGATCCTGTGCCGGATTGGGATACACCATCGGAGAAAAACACAATCCGGTCCTCCTTCATCAATTTAAACCTGCAGGTAAGAATCTCCTTTCCTGCATTAGTACCTGAGAGCAATACGCACTGCCATTCGGGTTCAAAAATACGATTTCCCCTCAAAATAACAGAAACAGGGTTTCCATACTCCACAATCTGTGTTGTGCCATCAAACTCAATATCTATGATAGTGAAGGTCGCGTAGCTAAGCTTTCTGTCACTACATTCCGGAAGGGCTTTCATCACCGTTTCGGCTATTGTATTGGTGTCTTTATGTTCCTTGGTAAAATTTAGCGCCAATTTTGAGGTAAGTGTGGCTAATACGTTCGCCTTAACCCCGTGCCCCAAGCCATCGGACAATACAGCGATCACACGGTTTTCCTCAGGAATCCTTTCCGACAGAAATACATCCCCACAAATCCGTTCACCTTCATATGCTTTTTGATGACAGTATACCTCAATGTAAAATTTTTCAGCCATTTACAGCCCTACAGGTGTATTCGTTTGTTATTCAAGATACGGAGAATCCGACACGAAAATAAATTTATGAACAAAAATAGTTTATATAGGGCTTAAATGAATGGTTGTACGGATTTTTTATTAAATTTAAAAGAACGCATTAATTTTAATATACTGATTATGAATAAAAAGAAAAAAATATTTGTCCTGGACACCAATGTTTTGCTTCACGATCACGGTTGTATCTTCAACTTCCAGGAACACGACATAGTCATACCCATTGTAGTTCTTGAGGAATTGGATAAACTGAAAAAAGGGAACGACCAGATTAATTACAATGCCCGCGAATTTACAAGGGAATTGGACAAATTATCGGGCGATCATCTTTTCAATGGCGGTGTTCCGCTCGGAAAGGATCTTGGAAAGCTCTCCATCGAAACAGGCAAGCCATTCTCCAAAATAATTAGCGAATCATTTCCCGAAAACACTCCCGACCATAGGATTCTCGCAATTGCTGAGTACGTAAGCTCAAAAAACCCCAACAGCTCAGTACTACTAATATCCAAGGATATAAACCTTCGAATGAAAGCAAAATCGATAGGTTTAATGGCTCAGGATTACGAAAATGACAAAGTCCGCAATATCGACGACCTGAATAAAGATATTCGCACCATTGAAAACGTAGACAATCAGCTAATTTCAAAATTATACGAACAACCCGAAGGGGTAGCCATCGAGGAATTCAAGCTTAAGCACAAGATAAAAGGGCATCATTACTTCATTTTAAAGAGCGATAAAGCGAGTGCATTATCCCACTTCGATCCCAATAAAATGCTGATGACCCGTGTAGAAAAGCAACGTACGTTCGGTATTGAACCCCGAAATGCAGAACAAGCCTTCTCTCTGGACGCGCTGCTAAGACCCGACATCCAACTCGTAGCGCTAACCGGAAAGGCTGGTACCGGCAAAACCCTACTGGCCCTTGCCGCCGCATTACATCAGCATAAACTATACAATCAGATATTGCTTGCTCGCCCCATTGTTCCCCTGGCAAACCGGGATATGGGCTTTCTCCCCGGTGATGTAAAAGAAAAGATAGAGCCTTACATGCAGCCTTTGTTCGATAACCTATCGGTGATAAAGAACAAGTTCAAACCCATGAGCGAAGAGTTTCTTAAGATTGAAGAAATGATTAAGAACGAGAAGCTTCAAATAACTCCACTAGCTTATATCCGTGGGCGCAGCTTATCCAATGTATTTTTCATTGTTGATGAGGCGCAAAACCTCACACCGCATGAAGTTAAAACAATTATAACACGTGCAGGCGAAGGTACGAAAATGATTTTCACTGGTGATATTCAACAAATCGACTCTCCTTACCTGGATACGCAGAGTAACGGACTCTCTTACCTGGCCGACCGCATGAAAGACCAGGATCTGTTTGCACACGTAAACCTGGTAAAAGGCGAACGCAGTTATTTAGCTGAATTGGCAAGTAACTTATTGTAAGAGAACGAAAAGGCTTCGACAAGCTCAGCCACCGGATACTGAAATGGCAGCCACCGGTGGCTAAGCCTATCAAAACCCCATACTTCCTACCATAGGTGATGCACCAGTGGCCGAATCCGGTTATTGTATATTTCCTGAATACCTTTGAGCTGAGCATCCGATAAATCTGGAGTTTTAAAAGCCTCTAAATTTGATATAACCTGCTGAGGCTTTGAAGCGCCAGGGATAATACAGCTTACCTCTTTAAAGCCGAGAATCCACCTCAGTGCCAAAGGAGCCAAGTTGTCAACACCCGGGAATAAAGCCTTTAGTTCTTCTACAGCTTCTATACCTGTGTTATAATCAATGCCCGAAAATGTTTCCCCTTTATCAAAGAACATTCCCTGACGGTTAAAGAACCGGTGATCGCCTTTTGTAAAGGTTGTGCTTTTGGTAAATGTACCGGTTAACAGGCCGCTTGCCAATGGCACCCTCACTATGATTCCGATATTCTTTTTGGCTGCTTCCTTGAAAAATAATTCCGAAGGCCGCTGACGGAACATGTTGAATATAATTTGCACCGTTGCTACATTCGGATATTCGATGGCTTTCAAGGCTTCTTCCACCTTTTCGACGCTTACGCCAAGGTTCTGTATTTTACCTTCTGCCTTTAGTCTATCAAAAAGCTCGAAAATTTCAGGACGATAGAACACATCAGTAGGCGGACAGTGCAATTGAATAAGGTCTAATGTTTCCAGATTCATGTTTTTAAGGCTATCCTCTACAAACTTCCGTAAAACATCGGGTTGATAGGACTTATTGACATGAGGATTCAGCTTGCGTCCGCATTTGGTTGCCACATATATCTTTTCGGAACGGGAACGTACAAGCCTACCAACAGCCTTTTCGCTTTCTCCATCGCCATAAACATCCGCGGTATCGATAAAATTAATACCTGAGTCAACGGCCATGTTTAAAATCTGGTCGGCGTTTTCGTGGCTGAATGTATCACCCCATTTACCTCCAACCTGCCATGTTCCTAAACTAATGGCCGAAAGCTTTATTCCGGTTTTACCTAAAATTCTATATTCCATAGGATTGCTTTTATTTGATTTTCGAAATTGAAAACCAAATTTACAATATCAGGACCAGAGACGCAAGGATTCCAAAAAATAAGGGCCATTCCTACCGGAGTGGCCCTCTTAATCAACCCTAAAACCATAGTATACCTAAACCAAGTATAACTAGAAAAATTAAAATTTGAACCCAACTGTTAAAACAAATCGATTGAGCTTTGTATCTATGTCGGAGATTGCGTCAAAAGACTCTCCACTATACAAGCGATATTTTGATTTTGTATTAAAAGCAATATAACCCAAATCAATAAACATGGATTCTCCACGGTATCCAACGCCAAATGAGTACGATTGTGTATCGGCATTTTTATTCATGTGCCCGCTATAGAACGGACTTCCATAATAACCGTATCCTCCACGAATGGCAAATTCATCCAATTTGATCTCGCCACCCACTTTAAAGTTAAATGTTTGGCGGTAATTATTTTGAATAACTTCATTGATATCAGAAAACGAATCGCCATCGCTTCTGATTTTTGATGCTGAATAATCCACATATTCAAAATCCATGCTTAATAGCCCGAATTCGTTCTGAAATGCACCACTAAAGATCATTTTTAATGGGGAAGTAACATTATATTCGGATAAAGATAAATCCCGTGGTTTATCTCTGAATTTTAAATCACCAGCTTGAGCGCCCGGAGGCGTAGTTCTAAAATCGGTGGTCATTTCGGTATCAAACTCCGAGTCTAAATTGTAATAGGTAGGCGTATGAAATGCAAAACCAAGGCGTAATGGA
>DATALJ010000162.1:0-14118 GCA_036261135.1 Bacteroidales bacterium | reverse complement strand
GGTTTTAATCTATACTTCGTTAAATACAATCCTTGCCAGCTCCGTAGTTAAGGGATTACGGCCTTCGCCGTAATGACAAACGTACCTAAACAAAAGTCAAACGACGAACAGCCTACTACGACCGCCGAAAATAGTGCGCTTCATTCAATTGCAAATGGAGAGTTAACAATTGAAAATTAAGAAGAGTCACACACCGAGCCACATACCACGCCCGCCGAAAATAGTGCGTATTGGAAGAGCTACCCAGTTCAGCTACGGAGCACCGTATAGCGTTCTATTTTCTTGATTTTTTGTTTCTTTTTTATCAAGAAAAAAGAAAGATAAAATGTATAGCTTTTCATTTTACCTCCGGTGAGCTCGCGAAAAGCTCGGTTCTTACAATTATTCCAGACTCGTGGGAACCCAAATGCAACACATAACGAAGCTTATAAAAATTTAGTTTCCTGTATATCTCATAAAATCACACAATGCGTTCAAAAATAGATTATTGTAATCAAAAAAATTAAAAAAAACCTTGACATTTGTTCAACAAATAAATACATTTACTCAACCATTCTTCTTTGTATTGTAGGAGTATTTGTTACGATAGATGATGGAGGTTTTGCAAAGGAATGGTAGCAATTTAAATTATTAAGGATTTTCGAGTAAGGATATTCAACCGTGCCTGAGCTAACAGCGCCTGTTGATTCCCTTACCGCAATAATTAACATAATTACTAATTTAAATTTATCAGCAATGAGTGTAAAACATTTATTCCCCGGCAAAACCGTTAACATGGCCATCGCCTGTAAGGTTGTAAGTACCCACTTTTCCGAAAACATCGAATCGCTTGGTAAAGCGCGTACCAACTGGGATCCGGCCTATGCTGCTGCCCTCGCAGCACGTGTGGATGCGGTTTCAGCAACATTCCTCGGTGTAAAAACCAGAGACGAACTTTTTAGCGCTACCAGTACCCTCACTCAATTAATTGGGCCTGCCAGGGAACAACTCTCAACCATCAAAACCCAACTGACTGTCGATTTAAAAAACGACGAAGCAAAACGCAACATCATCTTTGCGAAACTTGGCTTTTCAGGTAAAACCAAAATTGTCGATTTAACGCAGTCCGAACTTGTAGCCCTGCTCATCACCTTCAAACGGAACCTCACCGCCGATTTGATAACTGAAATTACTGCAAAGGGAATGCCTGCACAATTACTTCAGGGCGTAG
Organism: Bacteroidales bacterium; assembly: GCA_036261135.1. GTDB lineage: Bacteria > Bacteroidota > Bacteroidia > Bacteroidales > JAAUTT01 > JAAUTT01. The sequence continues at coordinate 12,908 of DATALJ010000162.1, read as the reverse complement.
CCGATCTTGCCGACCCACTCGATAAGGCCAATACCACGCAGGAAAAGCTCAAAGGCACCGTAAAAGAAACTTCCGACAATGTAATAACCGAACTGAACGCCCTCTATACCGAAGTTATTGGTATATGCAAAATAGCTTCCAACCATTTTAAGAAGGAACCGGTAAAGAAGGAAATGTTCACATTCGCCAAAATACTGCGCAATATCGGCGAGGCACGAACCACAAATACCGAAAAAGAAAAAGCGCCGAAAGCATAATGTCTTTTTTTTGATTGCCACCTGCTTTAGTTGGCAGACATACTAATAGTTGGGGTTCATCTGGCTTTAGTCGGAGCACAAAGTGGTTTCGGCTAAAGCCTTTTTATTGTGTAGTTGAGCGTACAGCTGACATCGCTGCTCATTTTTCTGACATCGCCCACGATTATACCGACATCGCTAACAATTCCACCAATCCCGCTAACAATTTCACTAACATAGCGCACGTTTCCCCACACCCCGCTATCGATTCCACCTATACAGCTGGTAATTCTACTAACAACGCTATGAATTTCACCAACATCGCTGGTAATTCCACTGACACCGCTGGCGGGTCCACCAACATCGCTGGCGAATCCGATGACCCCGCTGACGATTTCAACCACACCGCTGGACAAATTCGCAAGGAAAAATGCATGCAAAGGCGCTATGACGCGAGGAAATGTTTTCACCACAGAGCACTCACATGTGTCGATATGCCGATGAGACAATTTGAAAATAGGCATTCGGGGTTCAGCAACTTTGCGGAACTCAGCGGAAAAATCTGCGAAAATCTGCGAGAAATGGTATTTGCATTTTCAAATGAGCAAATTCGAGATATCTCCCGGCCCTTCGACCCCTTCGACAGGCTCAGGGACCGAATAATCGGCACATCGTCACATTGGCATATCGGCACATCGGGTTATTCAATATAGGCACTTTTGTTCGTTTTCTATATTTCAGCTAAAATTCATACTTTTGAATAATTATTTTGCAATATAAACCATATGAAACCACTTTCAATCAATATACCCGACACACTTGATCTCAACAACGAAGATATAACAATGCTCATAGCAACCAGACTATACGAGCAGGGTAAACTTTCGCTGGGCCAGGCAGCCGATCTGGCAGGATTAACCAAACGTACGTTCGCCGAGCTACTTGGTAAATATAATGTTTCAATATTCAACTTCCCGGCTTCCCAAATAGCAAGTGACGTAAAAAATGCATAGAACCATTATTCCGATACTACCTGTTTTATCCTGTTGACCAATATTGGCGAACTTGAAATATACATAAAGTATATGGGCAAATAACCACCACCTCAGAGATAGCTGCCGAATATTCCGATATGCTTCCTGACTGGGTAGAGATCCTGAATGTTACTGATAAGTATAAACAGCAATTACTTGAATTGCAAATCGACAAGTGAGAATCAAGCGCCATTGCTCTGGCATTGGAAATTCCTGAAAGTACATTAATCATTGACGATTATAAAGCACGCAGAATTGCCGAGAACCTTCATTTAGCATATACAGGAACGATAGGTGTTATCATTAAAGCTAAACTTCTGGGAATCATTCCATCCATAAAGCCGATAATAGAAAAGATTAAACAAACAAATTTCAGAATCTCCTTAGAAATAGAACTAAATGCTTTAAAAGAAGCAGGAGAATAAAGGCTCTGAAATTTGGAAATGGGTGGATTTGGGGATGAAATATAATTCTAAAGACGCTATATCGCAAGGAATGTTTTTCACCACGGAAACTCACATGAGGTGATGAGGCAAAGAGGTGATGAAGTGATTAGGGCAATGTGCTAATTTGAAAATAAATACCGGGTACCGTTTTGGTTCTTGGTTAATATGCATGTTAGCCGCTGGCCTTTTATTTCTATTGTTCTATTGATACCAAATATTCATCAGCAGTCATTACAGGTATTTTTGATTCCTTAAAATCTTTTAAATCCCTGGTTATTATTATATCCTGTTCATTTTCGATGGCGGTATAATATTGCAATCCATCTTCAAAATCCTTAAAGTTATTATCATTTAAGGCTAAATCAATTAATTTATCATTAAGCTGTAATACTTTAATTAAGACTCGAAATCGTCTTAAAATCTCACGAGCTTCATGAGTTGATTTCAGTCTGGATAATACATAATTTGTATTTGCAAACGTCAGCGAACTAATCGATAATTCTAATTTTTGTTTGTCAGCTAAAGAAAATAATCGTGCAGCACTATTATAAAATGGTTCCCTTTTAGCTAATAAATCAATTACGATATTAGTATCTATCAACACTTTATTCATTTGTATTTCTCAATTAAGTAGTCGGTGTAACTTTCCTTATAGTTAAAATCATTGTCCAACTTAATCACACCGCTTAAACTTTTAACTAAAGGAGTAATCTCTATTTCTCTATCTTTTTTGGCATTTAAAGAAGAAAGATAAGATTCTATTAATCGGGAAAGACTTATTTTATGTGTTTTAGCATATGCTTTAGCCTGCTCAATCACATTTTTATCAACATTCAATGTTAATTTAGCATCCATAGTTTTAAATAATTTACGTACAAAAATAAATAATCATCACGTGTATTTAAAATATTACGTGTTATTTTTTTATATCACACGTAATAGTAGCTTTTTAGGCTTGCGGCTAATTTGAAAATAAAGAAAGACCAGGGAAAGATGAACGCAATGGCGCTATGACGCGAGGAAATGGGTTTACCACGGAGGATACTGGAGTTGAGTACTTATATAATACAAAAGCACTTTTAACGCTTCCCTTTTATAAAGCATCTTTTAGAGCAACAGAGCAAACGGAGAGATAAACCGCTTGCGGTTTATTAACTCTGTGTTCTCTGTGTCTCTTTTTTTGAAGAAAGTAAATACCCACGCATTTGAAAGGCTTGCACTTTTTGTAAATACCCAAACCGACCATCCTCCGTGGTAAAATATTTCTTTGCGTCTTTGCGTTCATCCCTCTTCGCGCCCTTTGCGAGAACCCATTTCTATTGGCTCATCAACACATCAACCCATTATCCATTCATTTTACGCACTTCATTTTTTTCAACGCTCCAAATTGGCATTTGTTAATTAATTGTTATTTTTGTGAGATTTTTTGGGATGGTGAACGAAAGTGCCCAACTTTGTAAAAACGCAATCCATATGAACCAGTTAAAAAAATTTGCGCTGTTTTCTCTTATTGGGATTCTAACCCAATCGCTGACAGTCTTTTCTCAGGGTTATGAAATAAAGGTCAAAATACCTACGCTGAAAGACTCTTCACTCATTTTAGGTCATTATTTTGCCAAATCCAGTGCATTCTTTGCCGACGATACGGCAAAACTAGACAAAACCGGCACGGGCGTATTTAAAGGTAAAAAGCCACTTTCGAAAGGCTTATATATTATATTGTTGCCTTCGAAGAAATACTTCGATATGGCTATGGGAAACGATCAGGCTTTCTCAATTGAAGCCGATACCGCCGACCTGACTAAAAAAGTTAAATTTACCGGTTCGCAGGAGAACACGGTGATGTACGAATACCGGAATTTCATCGCCGACAAAAGTGCTGTTGCGCAAAAACTCTTCGAAAGAAAGCGCAGCACACCCGACAAAACAAAGAACGACTCCATTACAAAGGCCATCGATAACATCAACAAAGAAGTGATGGGCTATATCGCCAACATGAAAAAGAGCAACCCCGATCTTTTCTTTGTAAAATTTATAAATTCGATTGAAGAGATTGATGTCCCGGACTTCCCACGCGATGCCAATGGCAAAGTACTCGATTCACTCTTCCAGGCCAAATACTACCGTGCACATTATTTCGATAATTTCAATATTGCCGATCCCGACCTATTGCGTACACCGCTTTACGACCAGAAGATAACAACCTATATCGACAAAGTGGTGCCTCCCATGCCCGATACATTAAACATGGAGATTGACAAACTCATCGAAAAGGTGAAAGGAAATGATGAGCTCTTCCGCTATGTCATGGGTACGCTGTATAACAAGTATGGAAGCAGCCAGATCATGGGCCACGACGGGGTTTTTGTTCATATTGCCGAAAAATGGTACCTGCCGTATGCTACATGGAGCGACAGTACTTTCAAAGCCAACCTGCGCAAGGACATAGCCAAGTTGAAACCTAATCTGCTGGGCAATACAGCACCGAATCTGATGCTGATACAACTCCCAACCGACCATTTTAAAGTGGCTGCCATGGATACGGCACTTAAAAGTAACCCCAATGTGGGCGCATACTTCAGAACGAATGATGTAAAGGCAAAATTTACAATACTTGCATTTTGGGAAGCCGATTGTGGACACTGTAAAACAGCTATTCCCGAATTATACAAAGTATACAACAGAATAAAAGACAAGGGTGTACAGGTAGTCGCCATGCACATGATCTCGAGTATTGAAGGTAAACGCAAATGGATCGACTTTGTAAACGAGCATCAGCTTTACGACTGGATTAATGCATGGAGTCCTACTTCTTATGAATACAAGGATTTGTACAATGTGTACTCAACGCCTGTAATCTACGTGCTCGATGAAAACAAGAAGATCCTTGCCAAACGTTTATCGCCCGACCAGATTGAGGAGGTGATCAACTTTGAACTGAATAGGAAAAAATAACATATAATAATAAATGGACTCAATTGTAGAGAAGTCCGGCAAATGAGGAGGAATAAATGAACAACAGCAAAGAAATTAAGTTAGTACTTGAAGATGGAACCGAAGTAAAAGGAAAATCATTTGGTTATGAAGGATCGGTATCGGGCGAAGTTGTGTTTAACACAGCCATGATGGGTTATCCTGAAAGTTTGACTGATCCCTCGTACAAAGGACAAATTCTCGTATTAACCTATCCGCTTATTGGAAACTATGGTGTACCAGGCGATAGCAAGGAAAACGAAATGTTTAAGTTCTTCGAATCGCACCAGATTCATATTTCAGCATTGGTTGTTTCCGATTATTCCTTCGAATACAGCCACTGGAATGCGAAAGAAAGCCTTGCAGAATGGCTTAAGGCAAACAAAGTTCCCGGAATATATGGTGTAGACACACGTGCATTAACCAAACGTCTCCGCGAAAACGGAACCATGCTGGGTAAAGTAATTTTCGAAAACCAGGATGTTGAATTATACGATCCCAACCAGGATCATCTTGTTGCAAAGGTTAGCACGCCTAAGAAAGAAGTATACGGAAACGGTAAGTACCGCATTGTGCTTATCGATTGCGGCGTAAAATATAACATCATCCGCTACCTGCTTTCGAAAGATACAACGGTTATTCGCGTGCCTTTCGATTACGATTACTCCCAGGAGCAGTACGATGGTTTGTTTATCTCCAACGGTCCGGGCGATCCAAAGGATTGCGCACCTACAATCAAGCATCTATCAGAATCCTATAAGAAGGACGTACCCATTATGGGGATTTGCCTTGGCAACCAGCTTATGGCATTAGCAGCCGGAGCCGATACGTATAAACTGAAGTACGGACATCGCAGCCACAACCAGCCTGTTATTAAGGTTGGAAGCGAAAGATCATATATTACTTCGCAAAACCACGGTTATGCCATCGACAACAACACGTTGAACAGCGATTGGGAACCATACTTCATTAACCTGAACGACAATACCAATGAAGGAATACGCCATAAAAGCAAACCTTTCTTCTCGTCGCAGTTCCACCCTGAAGCATCAAGCGGGCCGCTCGATACCGACTATCTGTTCGACGACTTTATCGCTGCTGTAAAGAAATACAAAGGAGAGAACTAATTCCGGACAAACCTTTTTTAGTGAAGGCGTAGTCTGACAACTACGCCTTCACTGCTTTTATAAGCCTAGTAGTTAATTGATGAGGCAGTCTAAAGTCCCCTCCTTGGAGCAGGGCTGTAAAGTTCTAAATTAAGGCTCCCCTTTTACTACGAAGCACAATCCCCCTTGGCGAAGGGGGTCGGGGGATTGACATTTAATCCTCCAAATTTCTCAAATATTGCTGAATCGTCCGAATTATATTTCCTAAATTTTGATTTATTTCTTTTTCCTGAAATCTTAATACTTTATATCCCAAATTGCTCAGATTTTCATCTCGCTTCAAATCCTTTTCATACTTGAAATTATGGGAATAACCATCAATTTCAATAATAAGTTTTACTTTACGGCAGATAAAATCGACAATATAGTTTTCTATGGCGAATTGTCTCAGAAATTGGAACCCTAACTGCTGTTTATTTTTTAAAACCTTGTTCCAAAGAATTATTTCCCCCGGTGTTGAGTGGATGCGTAAATCGCGGGAATGCTCTTTGAGGTCTTTGTTGTAGTGAGAGTTCATGGTATATAGGTCAATCCCCCTACCCCCTTCGCCAAGGGGGATTGAGAGATTCTGGTATATTATGATTCTTAGTTATTTTGAGAATCAGTTATTCCTATAGGTCAATCCCAGTTTGCAAGTGCCATTTCCCCCTTGGCGAAGGGGTTAGGGGGATTGATTCTAGTACTCAAGTTCTACTTTGGTCTCACCTGCCCATTGCCTCTTACAATCCATTTGTAGCTTGTAAGTTCGGCAAGAGCCATGGGGCCACGGGCATGAAGCTTTTGCGTACTGATACCTATTTCAGCACCAAGACCAAACTGCGCTCCATCGGTATATGCAGTGGATGTATTAGAATAAACGGCAGCTGCATCCACTTCGTTCAGAAAACGTCCGATGTTTTCAAGTATATCGCTCACTATTGCTTCACTATGCTTGGAGCTATAGGTTTGTATATGTTGTAGTGCTTCATCAAAAGAATTGACGGTCTTTATCGACATGCGCATCGACAGAAACTCTGTGCCATAAGACTCTCCGGTTGCAGGCAGAAGGAGATCCTTCGGGTAAGTGGTCTGCAATGCTTTAAAGGAAGGTCCATCAGCATATACAGTTACTTTATTGGCTGCCAATGGCTCCATCATTTTTGCAAGGTTTGGTAATTGTGCACTGTGCAACACCAAGCAATCGAGCGCATTGCAAACACTGCACCTGCGGGTTTTCGCATTGTTGATTATTTCACTGGCATGTTGCAGGTTTGCCTTTTCGTCAACATATGTGTGCACAATACCAGCACCGGTTTCGATGACCGGAATTTTTGCATTATCGGCTACGTAGTTGATGAGTTGTTGGCTTCCACGAGGAATAATGACATCTACGTAACCCCGCGCAGTAAGCATTTCATGTGTAGCCTCACGATCGACAGGCAATAATTCGCCTAAGGATGTATTCACCTTGAAATCGGCAAGTACTTTCTTTATAACAGATATAATGGCTTCGTTCGAGAATTTTGCATCGCTGCCTCCTTTGAGAAGACAGGCGTTGCCTGATTTCAGACACAGCGAAAATACGTCGAACGTTACATTTGGACGTGCTTCGTAAATGATACCTACAACACCAAGGGGTACTGTAACTTTCGATACCTTTAAACCATTGGGCAGCTCTCTGCTTTCGAGTACTTTTGCTAATGGAGAAGGCAGTTTAACTACATTCCGGATGTCTGCTGCAATGCCTTTGATACGATCTTCAGTTAGTTTGAGACGGTCGTACTTGGGATCAGCAGTATCCATCAAATCCAGGTCTTTCTGGTTTTCGGTCAGAATGTATGGTGTCTGCTTTTCAGCCTCGTCGGCCAGGGCAAGCAGAATATTATTAATGGTTTCTGTTTTTAACGTAACCAACTCGCGGCTGGCATCACGAACTCTCTCGAATATGCTGAGGTACTTCATCTTTGATCCTTTTAAGCAGTTTAACCTACATGATAACTCAATCTCCGTTTTTCAGGTACAAGTAATCGTAGTGTACAATTGGTTTTGCGTCGTATTCACCGATTTTTTTTTCGGCTGTTTCAGAGCTATATTGGCTTTTACCAAGGCCTACAAACTTACCTTCGTGGTTGATGATCCTCACAATATCGCCTTTCATGAAATCACCTTTGATCTCGGTTACACCAATAAGCAAAAGACTGGTTGCTTTATTTGAATGCAGCGATTTGTAAGCCCCTTCGTTGATGTGGATTTCTCCTTTTGAGCCCATATCGGAATACGACAGCCACTTCTTAATTTGAGATGACTTTTTCCCGGGTTTAAAGAAGGTTTGAACTGTGCCAGGTTTTTCTTCCAACAGGTCTATAAGAATATTGGGGCGTGTTCCGTTAATTAGGTGCACCGGAGTACCAGACTGGGATACCTTTTTAGCCATTCCAAACTTGGTAATCATTCCACCACGGCCAAAGCCAGACTTTGTGGTAGAAATATACTTCGAAACCGAGGCAAAGTCTTGTTCTATTTCGGGAATTACCTTAGAATTGGAATCGTTGGGGTCGCCGTTGTATATGCCATCCACGTTACTCATGATAATCATGGCTTCGCAGTTCATCATCGATGAAAGCAAGCTTGCCAGCTCGTCGTTATCTGTAAACATGAGCTCAGTTACCGAAACCACATCGTTTTCGTTGATGATGGGCAGAATATCATGTTCCAGCAATGTTTCCATGCAGTTGCGGATATTCAGGAAATGCTGACGGTCGCGGAAATCCTCCTTGGTAACAAGTACCTGCGAGCAAAGCATATCGTGCTTCCCAAAAAACTCATTATAGAGCTGAATGAGCTTAACCTGCCCCACCGAAGCCCAAAGCTGACGGCACGAAACAGGATCCACCCGCTTTACGCACTTCACATACTGTTTTCCAGAGGCCACAGCGCCTGAGGAAACGAGCAATATCCTTATCCCCTTCTTCCGGAGATACGCGATTTGCTCCACCAAATGGGCAATATGCGGTTCGTTGAGCATACCATTTGGCTTGGTAAGCACATTAGAGCCAATTTTTATGGTAATGGTTTTGTACATTGTTTATAAGTCGTAAGTCTTTAGTCGTGAGTCGTAAGACTTCGCTAATTATAAGTTTAGTGTTTTTTGAAGACCTCTGATCATCTTTTGGTTTTCTGCGATTTTTTCTGAAATTGAACATAATTGTTCTTCAGAAATGTATCCCACGTTTTTAGAAACAATGAGCTGAGTTTCTGTTTCAAATGAGGAACCAATAGCTATTCCCAAAAAATGATTAAATTCTTTTTCGGTATTCCTCCCGTCTCCTTCAGCAATATTAAAGGCAATTGAGCACGCAGCTCTTCGCATTTGATTTACTATACCAAATTGTTCTTCTTTTGGGAAGGTTTTGGTAAGTACATAAATATCTGTTGCAATTTCAATTGCCTTCTGCCAAACCTTAAGTTCTTTAAAATTATTCATGGAATTAGTCTTTAGTCGGAAGTCATAAGTCATAAGTCGTAAGACGGATCTCAAGACTTCTTCATATCAATAGAATTAAGTTGTAGGTCATAAGCCATCAGACAGTCTTACGACCTACGACTAAAGACTTACGACTTCCTTTCATTTATCGAATAAAAAATCTTCATCTGGTTGGCCAGGATCTTGGTGAAGCCTTTTACATCGTCGCCGCTGAATGAGGTGTTTTCTTCGCCGTATTTTGCGAATTTGGCATTCATCAGATCGTGTGCTGATTCAATCCCTACTGTTTCGAAACGGTAAGGAAGAAGCTTTACAAATACTTTACCGGTTACAAATTCCTGCGAGTCGTCGAGGAATTTTTCCATGTTGCGCATTACCGGCTCAAGAAACTGCGATTCGTGAACGAACATGCCGTACCAGTTCGCCAATTGTTCTTTCCAGTACAGTTGCCATTTGGTAAGTGTATGTTTTTCGAGCAAATGGTGAGCCTTGATGATGATAAGTGGTGATGCAGCCTCAAATCCAACGCGACCTTTAATACCAATGATCGTATCGCCAACGTGCATGTCGCGGCCTATAGCGTAAGGACCAGCAATTTTCTCAATTTCGCGGAAAGCATCTACCGGATTTTTATATTTGGTGCCGTTTACACCCTTTAATTCACCTTTTTCGAACTCGAGGGTAAGCATTTCTTCACCATGCTTTTCGAGTTGTGTTGGATAAGCTTCTTCTGGCAAGCCTTTGCTGGAGGTAAGCGTTTCTTTTCCGCCTACTGAGGTTCCCCAAAGGCCTTTATTGATGGAATACGTTGATTTGGTCCAGTCGGCAACCACACCTTTGCCTTTGAGGTATTCTATTTCGGCATCACGTGAGAGTTTCATGTCGCGGATAGGGGTGATGATCTTTATTTCAGGACAAATGATATGAAATGCCAGGTCGAAACGTACCTGATCGTTGCCTGCGCCGGTGCTACCATGTGCAATTGCTGCAGCATCAATCTCGCGCGCATACTTTGCGATGGCAATTGCCTGAAATACACGCTCAGAACTTACTGAAAGCGGATAGGTATTATTTTTCAGGATGTTCCCGAAAATAAGGTATTTGATACACTGATTGTAGTAATCGTTCGTAACATCAAGGGTCTTGTGCGAAGCTACACCAAGCCTTTTAGCTTTAGCCTCAATTTCTTTCAGCTCAGCATCTGAGAAACCGCCTGTGTTTACGATGGCCGAATGTATTTCATATCCTTTTTCTTCGCTAAGATATTTAGCGCAATAAGAGGTATCAAGACCTCCACTGAATGCCAAAACAACTTTTTCTTTCATTATTTTTAAAATAAGCCTTTCTTAAAAGAAAGATATTCTACAATTATTTAATTTTTGTCAGTTCAATCCTTTTCAAACAAAAAAAACCTGCGCAAAATGGCAAGTTTTCTGATGTGCAAACACGATACAACGTTACCACTAAGCTCATTTATATGCGGGCCTATACGGGTTTAAGCTGTATGGAGAGAATTGCTTCATCTGTTTTTTTTAATTCAGTTACAAATTAAAGCATTTTTTTGCGATAATGAAAAGGATAAATGTAAAAAATATGACAAAAGTCATTAATTGATGGTGAGAATTCCTGAACATGAGATATAGTCACTTGAATAAACCTAAAAGGATTTCCTCACCACGGAGGAATTATGTTTCAGTATCTATAGTTTATAAAAGCACCCAAATGGATAAGAACTTAAATACTTCTAAAAAGAGAAACGGAGTTCATGGAGTTTATAAACAGCAAGCGGTTTATTCCTCTATGAACTCCGTTTCTCTAAACCCAACTTGTAAAAAACTATAAATCTTATTTGCTTTCGTGCTATGTAGATACCTTAATACAGCAATCTCCGTGGTTAAATTATTTTTGACCCTCAATTACCCTGATAAGTTTCCATTTACCGCTGCGGAAGCGCCATACCAGTAAGCTACAGAACACAAGGAAGAATATTACCAGCAAAAACCAACTTAGGGGTATCGAAAACTTAAACACATTCATGGCCAGATAAAGCACGGGCACAAAGGTCCAATGGGCTGCAACTGAAGCAAGCATAGTAAAATGGGTATCTCCTGCACCACGCAGCGCACCAACCATAGCAACCATTACAGCTTCGGCTAATACATAAAAAGCAGCAATTTGTATCATAGAAACCGCTATAGGAACAGCACTTTCAAATATTGCACTGGGTGTTTCAGGGTGGAATACCCGTACCAGCCATTCGGGTATGGCTACAAATAATATTAAAATGGCCAAAGAATAGAAAATGCCGGTTTTTATACCCGAAAGTGCCGACCGATGAGCAACCTGAGGGCGTCCTGCTCCCATATATCTACCCACAAGGCTGGTTACAGCAATTTCAATACCTAAAAGTGGGATAAATGAAACCAAATCCCAGTTGAACATGATGGTACTGGCAGTAGCTGCAATATCTCCCTTCGAATGAAACAATGAAATCATGGTTGAGAAGGCCAGGAAATTGAGGAACAGTTCCAGACCAGCGGGATATCCGAAATAAAGTAGTTTCTTCATTAATGTTCCATCGAAATGAAACGATTTCAAAACATGGAATTCGAGCCTGTTCTTATGATTTAAATAGGCTATGATTAGAATTATTGTGGCACACAAGGCTCCGATAATTGTAGCAAAAGCGGCACCCTGAATGCCCATGGGTGAAAGTCCCAGCTTCCCAAAGATGAAAATATAGTCGAGTCCCACATTTACAATCATGGCTGTAAGTGTGGCTATCATTACTATACTTGGTTTACCAATACCGGTAAAATAGCAACCGAGTGTGTATCGCATCAATGAAAAGATGCTTCCCCAGGCCAGGATATTCAGGTACTCAACCTGAAAACCAATCTGCGATTCGGGGATATGCATAAAATGGAAGTACGAAACAGTAAGTGGTTTCAATAAAAGGATAATTGGCCATGCGGCAATGGTTACAAGAATAGCCTGGAACGATGCTTTGGTAGCATTATGTTTTTCGCCGGCGCCAAAATACTGAGCTACAAGAGCAGTAGAATATCCGGTAAGGCCAATAAAGAAGAATGTAAGCATTTGCATGGTTACTCCACCGCCCATGGCAGCATTCATTTGCTCCGATCCAACACGAGCAAGAAAAAGCCGGTCGGTGAAGGTCATTACACCATCACAGGCCGTAGAAATGATCATTGGTAAGGCAAGGGTGAGTAATTCCTTTATTCCTCCGGGCTTGTGATAGCCGGAAAAATAGTTGGTAAAGAATTTCATGGATAATCGGTTTATTGTTGGTTTAATTATATTGTTTCTTTGTTCTGAGGTTTTTTAAAAACCAGGAAGTAAGCTAAATCCCCTCTTGAGAGGGGCTGGGGTGTTAAGATCTCTTGTTTAAAATTATAAGTTAGGCATAATTCATTAAATGTCTAAAAATTATCTAGTCCCCCTTGGCGAAGGGGGCAGGGGGATTGATTTGTAAGGAGAAAACAATAATATCTTTCTTCTCGTCGCAGTTCCACCCTGAAGCATCAAGCGGGCCGCTCGATACCGACTATCTGTTCGACGACTTTATC
>DATALJ010000250.1:0-2481 GCA_036261135.1 Bacteroidales bacterium | reverse complement strand
ATGGTTATGAACATCAGAGTATTGCTCAATACCCGAAGTTGGCCGAGCGGGCTTTCCAAATCTCTTCCTTAGGCAAATTCTTTGGAGTTGAAGGCTGGAAAATCGGTTACTGCGTTGCCCCGGCTAAAATGATGGACGATTTTCGCCGTTTCGAGCATGTTCTTTCCTTTTCGGTAAATACGCCCTTACAGATTGCATTCACCGAAATTTACGATAAAAGGGATGCCTATCAATCCATAGCTGGAAAATATCAGAAAAAACGTGATTTTTTATTATCTTCACTCCAAAATTCGAGGTTTAAAATGATTCCGGCGTTGGGAGGGTACTTCCAACTACTGAATTACGGGGAAATATCGGATGAAAAGGATACAGACTTTGTTCAGCGCCTGCTTGTAGAACATAAAATTGCTGTATTTCCTTTGTCCTGCTTCTATCACGATGCCACAGATCACAGCTATATACGAATTTGTATAGCACAAACAGATGATACCCTTGCCAAAGCAGCCGATATCCTGAGCCGACTTTAAAGATTAGCGTATGCAGTTTATCAACTCTATATTTAATTGGCTTTCGATTAAGCGCCTTCATCAAATCGAGCTCTTCAAAAAATATCCTTATAATGTGCAGGAAGATACACTCTTCCGGCATATACAAAAGGCCCAAAAGACTGAATGGGGCAGGACCTACGAATTCGAAACCATTCAAACTGTTGAAGAATTCCAGGGTAGGGTGCCGCTGCAGAGCTACGACGATATAAAACCCTTTGTTGATAGATTGCGCAATGGCGAATCCAATGTGCTATGGCCTGGCGATGTGAAATGGTTCGCCAAATCGTCCGGAACAACAAACGATAAAAGCAAGTTCATTCCTGTAACCAAGGAAGCCATTGAAGAATGCCATTTTCGTGGAGGGAAAGATATACTTACCATTTATACAAGCCAGAATCCGACAACAACCATATTTGCAGGAAAAGGGCTTACGTTGGGTGGGAGCCATCAAATCAACAATTTTAGTAACCAGTCCTATTATGGTGATCTTTCGGCTATTCTGATTGAGAATGTGCCTTGGTGGGTCGATTTTATACGTACACCCAAAAGCGAGATTGCACTGCTGGAAAAATGGGAAGAGAAGCTCGAGAAGATAACAGCAACCACAATAAAGGAAAATGTAACCAATATTGCAGGTGTTCCTTCGTGGAACCTGGTGCTCATAAAACACATTCTTGAAACTGCCGGTAAATCCAATCTCTTGGAGGTATGGCCCAATCTGGAACTCTTCACACATGGAGGAGTGAGCTTTGTGCCTTACCGTGAGCAGTTTAAAAAACTGATACCTTCGGAAAACATGCATTATATGGAGGCTTACAATGCATCGGAAGGCTTCTTTGCCATTCAGGACGACCCTGCAACGGACGACATGTTGCTGATGCTCGATTATGGAATATTCTACGAGTTTATTCCTATGGACGAGTTTCACAACGAAAAGCCCAAGGCAGTTACAATCGACAAGGTAGTGCTGAACAAGAACTATGCTATGGTTATAACAACCAATAGCGGACTATGGCGCTATATTATTGGTGATACAGTTATATTTACTTCGCTGTTCCCTCATAAAATAAAGATTTCAGGACGCACAAAACATTACATCAATACATTTGGCGAGGAATTGATAATAGACAATGCTGAAAAAGCCTTGCATATCGCCTGTGAGAAAACTCATGCTTCGATAAAGGAATATACTGCAGGGCCTGTATACATGCAGGAGCAGGCAAATGGCGCTCACGAGTGGCTTATCGAATTTGAAGAAGAACCAGCTGATCTTGAATACTTCACTACGCTGCTTGATCATGCGTTGTGTTCAGTGAATTCGGACTATGAGGCGAAACGATATAAGAATATCACTTTGCGTATGCCCATTGTACGAAAAATGAAAAAAGGAACATTCTTTATCTGGCTCAAAGAAAAGGGGAAATTGGGCGGACAGAATAAAGTTCCACGGCTTGCCAACAACCGTCAGTATATCAAAGAACTACTGCAGATTGAGAAAGAAACGAATTGATTACAACTAAATGGATTTTAATATGCATATTGCTATTGCAGGAAATATTGGATCGGGCAAAACTACACTAACCGGACTACTGGCAAAACATTACAACTGGAAGGCGCATTACGAAGATGTAGATGATAACCCGTATCTGAACGACTTTTATGACGACATGCAACGCTGGTCGTTCAACCTGCAGGTGTTCTTTCTCAAAACCAGGTTTAACCAGATATTGCGGATCAGGCAATCAGGGAACACCGTAGTTCAGGACCGAACCATATACGAGGATGCTTACATCTTTGCTCCAAACCTGCATGCCATGGGGCTTATGTCTATTCGCGATTATGAAACCTATGTTTCATTGTTCGAACTCATGTCGGAGCTTATTCAACCGCCCGATCTGGTAATTTATTTACGCGCAACCGTTCCTACGCTTGT
>DATALJ010000248.1:0-29092 GCA_036261135.1 Bacteroidales bacterium | reverse complement strand
GGCACGCCACATGTAGGTGAGAAGCTTACCGTAAACTATACCATAACCGATCTCGAAGGCGATCCATACAGTCCAACAATTCAGTGGAGTCGCTCGGATACTGAAGGAGGTAGTTACATTCCTATTGCCGGTGCTAATAGTGCTGAATACATAATTACCACAGCCGATAAAAACAAATATCTTAAAGTTGAGGTTACACCAACTGCAACTACAGGAACATCTCCAGGCACCACAGTTTTCCGAACAATTCAGGTTGCTAACATCGCTCCTGTAGCAACCATTACAGGTATAAGCGGCACGCCACATGTAGGTGAGAAGCTTACCTTAAACTATTCCATAACCGATCTCGAAGGCGATCCATACAGTGCAACAATTCAGTGGAGCCGCTCGGATACTGAAGCAGGTAGTTACATTCCTATTGCCGGTGCTAATAGTGCTGAATATACAGTTACCACAGCCGATAAAAACAAGTACATCAAAGTTGAGGTTACTCCAACTGCCTCTTCGGGCACATCTCCGGGCACCACGGTTTTCCGGACGATTCAGGTTTCGAATACTCCGCCTACGGTAAACATATCTTCTATTTCAGGTGCGCCCAATGTAGGGCAGACTATCAGCGTGGAATATACTTTGTCCGATCTGGAAGGAGATCCCACCAGCGCTACATTTCAATGGTTCCGAGGAGTTTCAGCCATTGGACCTTTTACGGCCATTGGTGCGGCAATTAATCAGGGGTATACGGTTACTGCTGACGACAGAGGGAAATACCTCAGAGTGGAGGTTACGCCGCATGCCTCTTCAGGATCTACTCCTGGTGATGTAAGGTCTGGAACAATTCAGGTTTTGAATGCCCCGCCTGTTGCCTCTAATGTTTATATCGCGGGAACAGCAAAATACAGTAGTAGTGTAACCGCTAATTTTACTTATGGCGATGTGGACCAGGATAGTCCTGGTACTCCAACCTACAAATGGTTTATTGCATCGGTAAAGAATGGTTCATATACTCAAATCACAGGTGCCACGCAGATAACATACACAATCAAGCTCGAGGATGTTGGTAAATACATCTTCTTTGAAGTTACTCCTGTAGCGCTTTCAGGAGAATTGCTTGGAACACCGAAAAATAGTGATACCGTTTACATTCAAAACCAGGCGCCTGTAGCTTCCAATGTTTACATTCAGGGGAACCTTGAATACGGAAGCATTGTAAGAGGGAAGTACACCTATTCCGATTTGGAAAATAATGCACAAGGAACTTCGCTCTTTAAGTGGTACAGGGCAGAATCGTCTTCGGGGCTCAACAAAACCGCTATTCCAGGTGCAAATATGGAAACATATGTTATTCAACTCGCTGATTTGGGCCAATTCATAAGCTTTGAGGTAACGCCTATGGCTAGCTCCGGAACAATTACCGGCGTTCCTGTGGGAAGCAGTTTTGCAGGTCCATTATTAAACGCAGCACCCAAGGCTACAAACTTGCAGATTATGGGTACCCAGGCTGTTTGTAGGGTGCTCACTGGTCAATATACCTACACCGACAGCGAAGGCGATGAAGAAGGTTATACAACATTCCGATGGTTTAGAGCTTCTGTAATCAATGGTACAAAAACCGAAATACCTGGCGCTACCCAGATTACCTATACGCTTACTTTAGAAGATCAGGGAAAATATATTTTCTTTGAAGTAACCCCAAGGGCAAGTTCAGGCGGAATAAACGGCACACCGGTTACTAGCGCTGGAACTGGCGCGATTCTAAATTTGTTGCCTACAGTAACTTTTTCTGGTGGCACATCAATATGTGCAGGCAAAACAGCCAATCTGTCGTTGTCTTTCTCAGGCACTCCGCCGTTCATATTGTATTATACCAATGGATCGCAGAAGTATTCTTTAAATACAGCATCTAACCTGTATACACTGCCCGTAACAGAGGGAGGTACATATAAGGCCGATTCTTTAAAAGACAATGTTGGGTGTACTGTAACGAATTTGCCTTCGCAAACTACTGTAAATTTAAATCCTTTACCCGATGTTCAAATTACTGGATTAAATGAAGCATACAGCGTGTATGGACCTGCCGTTCCGCTTACAGGAACACCTGTAAATGGCACGTTCTCGGGGCCTGGTGTGGTTCCAGCTGCACGATTATTTTATCCTAACATTGCAGGTGTTGCTAATTCTCCGCATGCCATTGTTTATTCTTATACTGCTTCCAATACGGGTTGTTCGAATACTGATACAGTTTGGGTAAAAGTTCTTGAAGCCAATGCTTCTATGAGTGGTTTGCGAACGGAGCTGCGCTATTGTAATTTCGACAAAGCATTTCTGATTACTGGTGTTAATAGTAAAGGAGTAAATGGAACGTTTACAATTACTGGTGGCGTAGGATTATCGGATAACGGGAATAACACGGCAACTATAAATCCGTTGCAATTAACCGCTGGTTCTTACACAATCAGCTATTCCTACATGGATAATATTTTGCAGACGATAAACAAAGTAATTACGGTGGAGACAATAGAAAGGGCCCGTATAATCAATGCTCCGGATCTTACATATTGTCAGAATACTTCATCTGTAAAACTTACCGGTAATTACAGTGCCGGTATTTTCTCCGGTTCGGGCATATCGCTTAAGCTGGCCGATTTTTATTTTAGTCCAACACAGGCAAATGCAGGAAGTAATAAGGTTTACTATAGTTATTCTACCACGTATGGCTGTAAAACTACCGATTCGTTGACTTTTAATGTGCTGGCTATTCCCAATGTTCAGTTTGAAGTTTCGAACCGCTGTTGGGGTAAAGATTCAACTACGTTTATTAATCTTTCGGGACCTGTAGCTTCTATAAACTCGTGGTCCTGGAATTTTGGTGATAATACCGCTTCTGAAACGAAGAACAGATCGGCAAAATATCAGCCAAAATACCTGTATCCTTCATCGGGAGATAAAACGGTGTCATTAATTGCCCAAAACACTTCAGGTTGCAAGGATACAATAACCAAAGTAATTCATCTCAGCGATATTCCTAAAGTTGATTTTAGCTGGGATAAGGAATGCTTTGTGGGAAGTGCAAATGTAGCATTCTCAAATAAAACGGTTTCTGCCGAGCCGAATGCATCTTACTTATGGACATTTACCGATGCTTCAGGAGTTCCAATTCTTCTAAATACAAAAGATGTATCGCTTTCGTTCCCGCAAAAAATGCAGTACAATGTAAAACTTAGGGTTACCAATACAACCAGCTGTAAGGATAGTACAACAAAGACACTATCTTTGCGCTCCATTCATTTCGTAAAGGATTCAACCTACAATAACGATTTTGAATCGGATAAAAAAAGGTGGTTCGTAGCTCCCGGCAATGGTTCCAACTGGCAATGGAATAACCCGGACGGCAGCATTATTGGCTGTTCTCATTCTGGTACAAAGGCTCATTATACCAAAATTCTTACACCCCGGAGTGATAAACAACTCGATATTTCCAGCAATTGTTTCGATTTTACCGACGTTCAGAAACCATTTTTTGAAATGTGGATCAATACAAATACCGAAACGGGTAAAGAAGGAGCCCAATTGCAATATATATCGGATGATTCTGCTGAATGGAGGACCGTAGGTAGCCTGGGTAGCGGATTGAACTGGTATAACGATAATGCAATTGCTGCACTTCCTTCATCATCGCGAATTGGATGGTCAGGGAATACCGATGGATGGATACCTGTACGCCATAACCTGGATCAATTAAAAGATCAGAAAAACATTAAGTTCCGGATTTTGTATGGAGTGAATGCGACATCTCTTCCTAAGGATGGCTTTGCTTTCGATGATATTCTAATTGGACAACGTGGTAAGTCGGTACTATTCGAACATTTCACGAACCAATCCAACGCTGCCAGTGTGGCTGCCAACGCTGAACTATATAAGCTTATGGATATGGCAGGGGTCGACGCTTATTCCATACAATATCATACCTCATTCCCGGGCGCCGATACCATGAATATGAGGAATCCTCAGGATCCGGCTTCAAGAGTGCTGTACTATGGAATAGGAACCGTTCCCGCAAGTATACTCGATGGAGGTTTCGACACCCGATATAAGTACGATTTTGTTAGTCATCATCCCAATATTGAGGATGTAAATCTCCGATCCTTGATTGATCCCGATTTTGACCTCGAAATAACTGCTCAATACAATGTACCCCTCATTTCAGGGAGTGTAAAGGTTAAATCGCGTAAGAGCATAGCCGATAGGAATATTAGCCTGTATATTGCCGTTGTCGAAGATGTTACGGTACAAAATGGAAACACAACAATGGTTTATTATAATGTGCTGAAGAAGTTCTTGCCAGCCGCAGGTGGAACTCAACTTAAAACCAGTTGGGCCAATAACGAGGTTGTTACTGTCGATTATTTTTGGAATTCGCAGTATATCTATAATTCCGATAAGGTAAAAATTGTAGCTTATATTCAGGACGAGCAAACCCGCGAAGTGTACCAGGTAAGAATGCTGAAGGCTTCGCCCGTCGTGTCAGTTCGCCCTGTTCCAGATTCCAATAGTAAGCTGGTTACAAGGTTTTATCCTAATCCGGTTGTAGCTACTGCGACCCTTGAGTTTAGTGTGGCCCTCCAAAAAGATGTGATGGCTCAGATTGTTGATAAGAATGGCCGGATTTTAAACACGACGATTCTCCAAAGAGGCATCAATGAATACATTGCCGATTTTACCGAATATCCGAATGGGTTATACTTTATACGGATAGTACATGAGGGAACCAAGCCAGAGGTGCTAAAAGTAATGGTATTGCATTAAGTTGGCTGCGTATAAAGACTACGAAGATGTCATTACGGCGAAGGCCGGAATCCGTTTACTACGAAGACGCTAGGATTCTGGCCTCCGCCGTAATGACAAATAAACCATAGAACAGACTTTTTCTTCCTTTTTAATCAATCCGATCAGGTTAGGGATAATCGTTGTATAAAAAGCTTGAAACCGGCTTGCCTTGTTAATTAGGCATTTATCCTTGTAATTAAAAGAAAATTAAAAAAATGCTTCAAAAAATGGCAATTATTTTCTAAATTACGTATACGAATTGCGTTTTCATTCGTATGCCAACAAACGAATTTTGAATCTAACAATATAAATTAAACAGAAAAACCGTATGGAAAATATTCTACACTACCGGATTGAACGTAAATCATTCTTGTCTTCAAAACTTTTTGCTTTTTTCGTATTGCTTGCATTTTCGGCAGTAACCGCGTTTGGGCAACAAGCCGCTAAACCTACAAAGGAAGAATTGGAACTAAAAAAGCTCGAAACACAGCTTAAAATTGCAAAAACAAATTTGGCAAAGGCTGAGAAAGCTGCAAATATTTCAGATTCGCTCATGACAAAAGGCGACGAGCTGATTAAAGAAGGCGAAGCTGAAAAAAAGGAACTAAATGCCCAGCTTAAAAGTCTGGAAAAGGAGTATAACGCTTCAGTGAAGCCATTGAACAAGCAAATGAATTCCAAGGATAGGGAAACTGCTACAGAAGCTAAGACTGAATTTAAGGCATTGGACGTAAAGTATAAAGCCGATGTTAAAGATGCAAACACCAAGCTTAAAGCTGCCGAGAAAAAGATGATGACAGGTGAGGCCAATTACGCTAAAGGAAAAGCAACGTCAAAAACTTCGGCCGCTTCGTTAAAAACTGCCCAGGAAAATGTTGCTAACATCGAATCTAAAATGGATGAATTAAATGGTGGTGGCGAGTCCGATGAACCAGTAAGCAAAAAGAAAAAGAAGAAATAATTCTTTTCTGTATTCTATTGGTAATCGGGATAATCCAAAATTGGGTTATCCCGATTATTTTTTTTCGAACATTAGTTTTACTTTTGTTTTAAATTCACGCTCTATCTTAATTGTTAAGGAATAAAATACAACCATTGCTTTGTGTAATCCTGCTATTGGTTATTGCAAAACCTATGCAGGCCAATACTTCTGTAATTAAGGATACGGTAGAGGCTGCTTCTTTCTTTAGAGATATAAGAATAAAATATGCTTCCGATAAGAATTTCTCCACTGAGGACTCTCTCAAACTGGTAAAGGCCTTCCAACTTTCAGCGAAATCGAACTATATACAAGGCAAAATACAATATTTCGATATTCTTGGTGTACGCGAAAGGAACCAATCCAACTACGCGAAGGCGCTTCAATACCACAAAGAGGCACTTCAACTTATAGGTAATGGGCACTTCCCTAAGGAAAAGGCAATTGTACTCAACAACATTGGCGTTGTTTACCGTCGCCTCGACGATTTAATCAAAGCTATGCAATATCACCTCATGGCATTGGAAGTTGCCGAGGATAACAACGATCAAAGCAGCATTTGTGTATCGTTAAACAGCCTTGGTAATATTTACCTGGTCAAAAAGGAGTACGATCTGGCGCTTACAAAATTTAATGCTGCGCTTGCTAAGGAAATAGATGCAGGAAACCTGCTTGGCGAAGCAATTAACTATAACAATATAGGTTCGGTTTACGAAGCAAAAGGTGAATTTGAGAAAGCCACCACATTTTACTTTAAATCGTTGGAAGTAAATATGAGGTTTGGCAGTACAAAGGGTATAGCTATTTGCTATCTAAGCCTGGGCGATGTATTTATGAGGATGTACAATATTGCGGAAGCGGAAAAATATCTAAAAAAAGGATTTGAAGTACAGGCCATGCTTGGCGATCCTATATATACGGCTTCTTGCCTTACTAAACTTGGACGGCTTTATGCTTTGAAGCAGGATTTCGAGCGGGCACAGGCATACTATAATCAAGGGCTTGCAATTGCCAGATATATTGGATCGCTTACTTATATCAATAAGTCTTATAAGGGATTATCCGAAGTTTACGAGCAATGGAACAAGCCCGACCTGTCGTTGAAATATTTTAAACTGGCAACCAGCTATCAGGACAGCATTCTGGATGAAGAAAAGGCGAAAGACATGAATCTGAAGCAGGTTCTTTATGAAACAGGTAAAAAAGATAAGGAAATTGAGCTTTTGAAATATAAGGAAATGGTTAAGGACAAGAAGCAGAAGATTATTGTTGGCGCATTAATCCTTGGGTGCATTATATTGTTGGTTTTCCTTACGCTAATATACTTAACCTTAAGGCTAAAACACAAGGCGCACGTTAATTTGATCCAGTACAACCGCGATATAGAAGAAAAGAACAAACTCCTTATTCAGCAAAAGGAAGAAATAATGGCTCAGCGCGATCAGATTGAAGATAAAAACCAGCAACTCACTGTTGCCTACGAAACCATAAAGATTAAAAACAACAATATCATTGATAACATCCACTATGCGGTACAAATTCAAAATTCGCTTTTGCCCGATCCTTCCTTGGTAAAATCGATATTTCCGCAATCCTTTATCTATTATGAACCGAAAGATCTTGTGAGTGGCGATTTTTACTGGGTGGCCGAAAAAGATTCAAAAAAGATAATTGTAGTAGCCGATTGTACGGGACATGGTGTTACCGGTGCATTTATGAGTATTCTGGGTATTAATGCCTTGAACACAGCTGTTAATGAGAATGGTATCACTGATGCAAACCTTATTCTGGATAGTATACGCGAAAATATAGTTCGTACATTGCAGCAGGGAGAATCGTTTACCGAATCGAAGGAAGGTATACACATGGCGGTTTGTTCTTTTGATGCGGACGGGAAGAATATGCAGTTTGCCGGAGCTATCAATTCCATTATGCTCGCAAGGGAAGGAGAGATACTCCAATATAAAGGCGATAAAATGCCCATCTCAATTTCTCCGGAAATGGCACGTTTTTCTACAACAAATATACCGCTGCGTAAGGATGATTTAATCTATTTCTATACCGACGGTTATTATGGTCAGTTTGGCGGTGCGCATGACCGCAAATTTGGAACAAGTCAGTTTAAATTGCTATTACAGGAAATCAGTCCTATGACCATAGAAAAACAACTGGAAACCGTAGGCGATACAATGTACTCCTGGATGAGCGGTAGAGAACAGGTTGATGATATGCTGGTTATGGGCGTGAGGGTGTAATAGTAGGTAATGCTAATCTTTGTTTTTCTCCAATAGTACTAGGGTTTCCAGGTGATGTGTATTAGGGAACATATCAAATCCCTGCATTTTCTTAATGGTATAACCTTGCGTTAACATAGTAAGATCGAATGCCAGCGATACCGGATTGCAGCTTACATATATTATTTTTTGAGGCGCGGCATACAGTATTGTCTTTTTAATTTCGATAAGCGTGCCTGATCGGGGAGGATCGAGGATGATGACGTCCGGCTTGCCGATTTTATCTACAAACGCAGGGGTAAAGGTTTCGAGAATATCGCCTACCATGAATTCCACGTTTCCTATTTGGTTTAAATCCTTATTGATATTGGCAAATCGGATGGCTTCTTCTGAGCCTTCTATCCCCAATACTTTGTTTGCTTGTTTTGCAACGAATGAAGCGATGGTCCCAACGCCGGTATATAAATCGACAATGAATTCGGAACCATTCAGATTGGCCATTGCGCGTACTTTGGAGTAAATGGCCCTGGCTTGCTCAGGATTGGGCTGATAAAACGATTTAGGCCCATAGCGGAAGCGCATGCTATCTATTGTTTCCTGTAAATACCATGTAGCATTGTTAAATCCAATAATTTCGCCATCCATATAACCTTTTTCGGAGGAGGGAACCGTTGTATAATAAAGCGATGTATCGCGAGGCAGCAATTTGGCTATATTTGCAAGCAATTCTTGTTTTGCATCGGCAATTTCTTCAGTAAACCCAATGATAATCAGTGTTTCTCCGGTAGTAGTAGTCCGAACTACAAGACTTCTTAAAGCTCCGCTCCGCGAAGCATAATCATAGAATGAAATACCTGACTGCTGTGCACATTTCAACACAATATTGTAGATGTTCCAGCCAGGCTCCTGTTGAAGCATACATTCATCAATTTGCAGGGTAAGATCGCGCCTGCCCAACGGGTGAAAACCTGCAATTCTTTTAACATACTCAACACTATCCTGGCATTGTGCTATCCCGTTTTCGGCAAAGGCATATTCAATTTTGTTCCGGTAGTTGGTCAATTGAGGACTGGGAATAACTTCTGGTAATTGAGGAAACGGAATATTATATTTTACCAGGGCATTTTCGAGGATTTGCCGTTTAAGTGTAAGCTGGTGTGCATAATTGATATGTTGCCAATTGCACCCACCGCATATATTAAAGTGTTTACAGGTAAGAGCAATTCTATGCTCCGATGGCTGAATGATATTTTCAGCTATGCCCGAGTAAAAACCTCGTTTTTTGCGGTCGAGGCGAATGTCTGCCACTTCCCCGGGAATGGTAAAGTCAGTATAAAGGTTTTTCCCTTCGTACACACCAATACTTTTGCCCGAAGAATGAATGCCGCTTATTTGAACGTTCTGGCGTAAGCCGCCTTCGTATAATTGAAACATTTGTAAAGAAGATTAAACGCGAAGTTGCCAGATCGCAAAGGAATATTCTTTAGGGAATTGTACTCTTGTCTGCACAAGAGCGTTGTGAAGTTTTGTCATTCCGGCGAAGGCCGGAATGACAAATGGCTATTTTCTTTTAGAATATATAACGCTTAATGCACACTATGCTCTTATTTCTTATAGTATTTCAGCGCTTCGGGCATTGCTTTGTTCAGATCGTTGATACGGGTTTGGTCCGAAGGGTGAGTTGAGAGGAATTCGGGTGGTTTATTGCCTTTATTCATAGAAGCCATGCGTTGCCAGAATTTTGGAGCCTCGCGTGGGTCGTAACCTGCCATGGCCATGAATATAATACCAAGTTTATCGGCTTCGCTTTCGTGTAAGCGGCTAAATGGAAGAATTCCACCAACGGTAGTGCCAACGCCGTAAGCAGCCATGGCTAAAGCCTGGGTTGATTCCGGTTTCTCCTTCAATGCCACAGCCAATGCAACGCCGCCTATTTGCTGGATTAGTCCCTGGCTCATGCGCTCACCGCCATGATTAGCAATGGCATGAGCTACTTCGTGGCCCATTACAACGGCAACACCAACTTCGTCCTGGCAAAGTGGCATGATACCAGTGTAGAAAGCCACTTTACCCCCCGGCATACAGAAGGCATTCACCGTTTCCGATTCTAGCAGGTTGAATTCCCACTGAAATCCATTCAATTGGCTTTTAAGTTTATTCTGGGCCATATAGCTTTCTACGGCATGTTGTATGCGAGAACCACAGTTTTTAACCATATTGGTCCATGCAACATTCGTTGAGAGCTTATTTTCCTTCAATACCTGTTTGTAGCTATCGAAACTTAGGGACATAACCTGCGACGCAGGGATAAGATCGAGCTGCTTACGTCCTGTAACAGGAACTGTAGAGCAACTATTGGCTAAAGTAGCCGCAATCATTACTAAACAAAAACTGATATACTTCATAGTTAACTGGGTTTTTATGCAAAATAAATATAGTTTGTCCACATTGTCAAATCATGTCATGGAACAAAATGTTTAACAAATTAAAAATGAATAGGTTTATTCTTTAAAGCGTTTGAATTGTATCAACTTAATACCTTGAATCTTCACCTAAATTGCTCCCTATGCCAGAGCATTGTCGAAGGCCCGGTTTTATATAACAAAAAACGCCAGAAGCAAAGCTCCTGGCGTTTTTAATATTTCTAAGTTTCAGAATTATGCTTTGTTAGCACTTCCTAAAACGTTGATGATTTTTGCTTTGTACAGTTCTTTTAACTGATCGCGGGCTGGACCTAAGTATTTACGTGGGTCGAATTCGCCTGGGTTGTCGTTTAATACCTTGCGAACAGCTGCAGTCATTGCTAAACGGCCATCTGAGTCGATGTTGATTTTGCAAACTGCTGAAGAAGCAGCACGACGTAATTGTTCTTCGGGAATACCTACTGCATCCTTCATCTTACCGCCATTAGCGTTGATGATCTTAACCAGTTCAGCAGGAACTGAAGAAGCACCGTGAAGAACGATAGGGAAACCAGGAATAATTACTTCGATTTTTTCGAGAATGTCGAAACGAAGTGGGGGTGGAATTAACACGCCATCCGCATTACGGGTACATTGCTCTGGTTTGAATTTATTAGCACCGTGTGATGTACCAATTGAAATTGCTAAAGAGTCAACACCTGTTTTGCTTACGAAGTCCTGTACTTCTTCGGGTTGAGTATATGAAGAGTGTTCAGCAACTACATCGTCTTCGATACCGGCTAACACACCAAGTTCACCTTCAACAGTAACGCCGTATTTGTGAGCGTATTCAACTACCTGTTTGGTAAGTTCGATGTTCTTTTCGTATGGGTGGTGCGAACCGTCGATCATTACTGAAGAGAAACCTGAATCGATACAGTTTTTGCAGAGTTCGAAAGTGTCACCATGGTCGAGGTGAAGAACAACAGGAACTGCGAAACCAAGTTCCTTTGCATATTCGGTAGCTCCCTGAGCTAAGAAGCGCAATAATGTTTGGTTAGCATATTTTCTTGCACCGCTCGAAACCTGAAGAATAACCGGTGATTTGGTTTCAACGCAAGCCCCAATAATAGCCTGTAATTGCTCAAGGTTATTGAAGTTAAATGCAGGAATAGCATAACCTCCCTTAACAGCTTTTTGGAAAAGCTCTTTGGTATTAACCAGGCCTAAGTCTTTATAATGAATCATCTTTATAATTATTAAATGGTTTGTTATTAAAATTTAAACAGCAAAAATAGTGAAAAAGTTTTGGATTTAAAGTTTTTAAACCCTATTCCTTCGAAATAGGTTGAGCATAATTTGCCACATCTGCTCCGGTTATTTCGGCACCACAAAGGATAATGAGCCTTTCGAGCACATTACGGAATTCGCGGATATTTCCGGTCCATGTAATTTTTTGAAGTTCATCAATGGCATCGGGTGTAATTACTTTCTTGGCCATACCATACTCGCCGCAAATCAGGTTGTTGAAGTGTTCTGCAAGCAGTGGAATATCGTCGGCCCGCTCGTTTAGCGATGGAACATGAACAAGAATTACGCTCAACCTGTGATAAAGGTCTTCGCGGAAATTGCCGTTTTCTATTTCCTTCTTCAGGTCTTTGTTTGTAGCGGCAACAATACGTACATCTACCTTAATTTCTTTATCGCCGCCTACACGGGTTATTTTGTTTTCCTGCAAAGCGCGTAATACCTTGGCTTGGGCCGATAAGCTCATATCGCCGATTTCGTCGAGAAACAGCGTACCGCCACTGGCTACTTCGAACTTGCCTTTTCGATCTTTGTATGCGGAGGTAAATGAGCCTTTCTCGTGGCCAAACAATTCGCTTTCTATTAATTCGGAAGGGATTGCTGCGCAATTCACTTCAACAAATGGTCCACAAGCGCGTTGACTCTTCTCGTGTAGCCATCTGGCTACAAGTTCTTTACCGGTTCCGTTCTTTCCGGTAATTAAAACCCTTGCATCGGTAGGAGCTACGCGGTCAATCATTTCCATAACTTTCGCAATTGCGGGGGATTTACCTACAATTTCGAAGGTCTTAGTTACTTTGCGTTTCAGTACTTTGGTTTCGGAGATGAGGTTGGTCTTATCCAGCCCATTGCGAATGGTAATAAGCAGACGGTTGAGGTCGAGCGGTTTTACGATAAAGTCGAAAGCGCCTTTCTTTATGGCTTCTACGGCGGTATCGATGTTTCCGTGGCCAGAGATCATGATTACCGTTGCATCTGGGGCAACTTCGAACATTTTTTCGAGTACCTCCATGCCATCCATATTGGGCATCTTGATATCGCAAAGCACAATGTCGTACTTGTTTTTCTGCACCATGTCGAGGCCCTGAATGCCGTCTTCTGCGAGTTCTACCTTATGGTTTTCGTATTCAAGAACCTCCTTGAGAGTGTTGCGTATGCTGCGTTCGTCGTCAATTACTAAAATATTGGCCATACAATGCGTTTAAAAGTTCAAACGTTCAATGTTTTAAATTTCAAAGATAGGACAAATTGCCGTCAAATATCCGACCTGCTATTTACTATTTAAAATTTCCCATACAGCGCCTTCCTTCAATGAATATGCCGATTGGTAAATCGTTGCCATTTTTGTTTTTGTAAGAACAAAATTCACAAAGATGGTTGCGAGTACTATCATATCGCGGCGCACGGGTTCGAGACCTTTCATCTGATCGCGCTCCGCGCTGGTTGAATTGATGAGCTTATGGTGTAAGGCATGGTATACTTCCAATGGTACGCTATGACTAATATCTCCCTGCTTATGGTTTAATAATCCTTCATTAGAGAGCATCAGCACAAAGCTATCAAATGAACCGGAGGCGCCCACGAATATTTCAGGCTTGTGTTTGCTTATATTTTCAAACAGTTCGGGTAGTTCATCGTCAAAGTATTTCTCCATATTCCTGATTTCAACTGGTGTAATAGGGTCGGAGGGGTGGAACTTCTCCAGCAGCCTGGCCATTCCCAGTGGAAAGCTGCGTTTCCATAGTATTCCGTTGTCGTCAGCAATAATAAACTCGTTGCTTCCCCCGCCAATATCGAGAATGATAAAACGTTTGTTGCTAAAAGGCAGGGTTTGCTTTACCCCGTGATAAATAAGTTCTGCCTCTTTGTTGCCATCAATAATGTTTACTTGTAATTCGAATTTGTCTTTCAACACATCTACGAATTCTCTTCCGTTTTCAGCATCGCGAATCATTGAAGTGCCAAATGCAATGACCTTTTCGGGAGCATATTTCTTCATTTTTTCATAATGGCGGCCTACAGCATCGATACCCCGTTGCATAGCCGCATCAGTTATAAATTTCTTATTTATGCCTCCTTGGCCTAGCTTTACACCTTCTTTTGTATTGAGAAGGATATTGAACCCCCCTTCTTTATTGTCTTCTGCAATTAACAGGTTAAATGTATTCGTTCCTAAGTCGATAATAGCAATGCACATACCATTTTGTTTGAATGATAAAGATAGTGAAATACGGATTTAAAAGTGAATACTAAGGATAGAAGGAAATGGCTATTCGATCTTCGCTGTTTTTTCCCGTAATTCATCAATAGCTTCTTCCAGCTTCTTTTCCGGGGCTATGTAATTGAAATCTTCCCAGAAATCGGGGTCGTAGCTGGTAATTTTTTCGGTAAAAATATCTTTTTCCTTAATGGTTTGGTCGCGTTTAAACCGTTTGGCTTCAACGGAGTCGATCTGGGTAATGGCAAGCTCTGCAGTCGATTGAAAGGTTATATTGAAGAGATTAAAACGCTTTCGGATTTTAAACTTGATGTCTTCCCTGATATGACTCAAATGCCAAATGTTATTCTGTTCTGTATAGCCCACCTCGTATGATGCATCCATCGGACGTACTTTAACTCCGACAGGCGCCTTCTTTACCATAACGTTGGCTGCATAATCAATTCCTTTGGGGCTCAGGCTGAAGGTCAGCTTAACCAGAGCCAGCGATTCGGTGTCAATGTATATTTTACCTTTATACAGTGGGTATTGGATATTGTCTTTCTGGTCAAAGGCAATTATATACAACGTATGTCCCTGGTAGGTGGAGGTTCCCTCGAGCTTGTAATCGTATTGATAGAAGTTATCGCCAGAAATAAAGGAACTGTGGTTTTTTGCTATATCGAGCATGAAGCTGGTATAGATACCTCCCTGGAGTTTAAAAAATATAGTGTCCATTGGTTTTACAAACGGGCTTTTACGGCCTTTATATATGGTGGCCTGGTCGGTAAGGTAGCTGTCGTAAGGCGCTTTATAGATTTTTAAAACGGCTTCGGTTAAAGCCACATATTCGTTATTTTGTTTTATTGTTTCGCGGTAAAAGCCAGTTGCGAGTTGAGCTGTAGAGCTGTAGTTGTCCGGAATTCTTTCGATGGCCTTTTGTATGAGCTCATCTGGTTTTATATATCTTATGGTTACTTCTTTCAGCCGGATTGACATCTGGGTTAGCCTAATTTCATTGTCTTCTGTATGAAGATCCGATGCGGCCAAAGTTTTGGTTCTGTAACCAAGAAATGAAAAACAAACAGAATCACTCGAAAGCTCCTTAGGTACTTTCAAAGAGAAGTATCCATCCTGGTTCGATATGGTGCCAATGGGCTTATTCTTTATATAAATACTGGCAAATGGGATGGGATCGTTATTGAGGGCATCTTTAACCGATCCATTGTAGTGCAGGTAATTCACTGAGTCATTCCGGTGTGTTCCATTAACTACTGGTAGTGGTTTTTCCGTCGATATATTTTTGGAAATTGCAATGGTAGTGCCTATAAGGTTATATGACAAGTTGGAAGATTTGAAAATACTGTCAAGTATAGCTCTTAATGGGTAATGTCTGAAAGAATAGGAGAACTTGTTTTGTTGTGAAAGGTAATTGGGATTATAGGAAAATCCAAGATTGGTTTTAACCCTGATTGAATCAATCATTTCAACCAGAGTATTATTGGAAAATGAGAAAGAGTATCGCTTACGAAGAATGGAATCCGAGGACTGCCCTGAAATAAGAGAGCTTTGGATTAGTAGTAATGTAAGTACTATGAATGATCGAGCACTACGCATTTCAATTTTTTAGCATCCAGGTCCTGAGAGTACATAACCATTTGAAGTCTGCTTATATTCAATGTTCAGCGATTTTTTAAGGGATTCCAGTATTTTGTTGAGATCCATATCTTTGAAATCGGCATCTAGCTTGCAATTGAGAATGTTTCCCGTACCAATTTCAATTTTCTTGTCAAAGGCGTGTTCAAGGGTCTTAACAACATAAGGAATGGAAGATCCTTTAAAAGTTATACTGTTCGAATACCAAGCCAAACCATTAATATCGTGAGGGGTATATTGGGTTTGCCTTATATTACTGTAATATACACCAGATGTTCCTTTGGTAAGCTGAATTACAGAAAGCTTGTTATTATCGGACAGTTCAACCGTGCCCGACTGAACGATTACCTGTACACTGTCACTTGCATGGTAGGCGTTTACGTTAAATGATGTTCCTAATACTCTAACTTGCGCATTAGGCGTATGAATGATGAATGGAACTTTTTCGTTCCGGGCTACTTCAAAGAAAGCTTCACCCTTCAGTTCGATGTCACGTGAAGAATTGCCAAAATTCTTGGGATAGATAATAGTAGAACCGGCATTCAGATAGACTTTCGAATTGTCAGGAAGAACAACCGGTGTAGCCACCATTTTTTCGGTTGCGGTTACTTTGGTTAATTTGGAACCACTAATAAAATAGCGGGCTGCAAAAGCAAGTGTCATCAAAAACAGTATAGATGCTGCTATCCGAACTACCGAAATAAAGAAGCGTTTTCTGGTAAGCTGAATATTTCCG
The DNA here is from genome assembly GCA_036261135.1 of Bacteroidales bacterium. Classification (GTDB taxonomy): domain Bacteria; phylum Bacteroidota; class Bacteroidia; order Bacteroidales; family JAAUTT01; genus JAAUTT01. The sequence goes on along the minus strand of DATALJ010000248.1, from coordinate 12,756 downwards.
GAATCATTGGCAATGCGACGATCCATCTTGTCCCAGCCGTTATCAGTGTCAAATAATTGGCCTTCTTTCTGAGAGCTCAGGTCCCAGATCTTCTCAACACGTTCCAATTCCTGCTGATTGACTTCATTCTTTGCCCATTCGCTGAATTCGGCTTTTTCTGCTTCATCCAACTCGTTGCTCAGATGTTTCGTGATGAGTAACCAACTTCTATCGTCTTTCAATTTTTCCATATTCTTTCTTCTATGATTACGATCCCTGGAATTTTATTTACCCTACGATCGAAAAAAATAAAATGAATAAAACTACGAGGTAGTCTTTTAAATTTTCCCGGAAGAGCCTGAGAACACTGCTCATGTGCGCTTCTACAGTTTTTACCGAAATACCCATTTTCTCAGCAATTTCCTGGTATTTCAACCCTTCGTACCGGTTTAGTTTGAAGATTTCCTGCGACTTTTCCGGCATGCTGTTCAGGGTTTGATCAATAATATGCATGATTTCGCCGGTTTCGGCATAATTGTCGGGCTGCTGAATACCGGGTTCAGGACTATTTTTAACATAATTCTCGTGTTCGTGCACAATTTTCATGTGCCTTATGTGTTTCAACGAATTGTTATAAGCCGATTTGAATAGATACGATTTGATAGAAGTATTTAATACCAGGGTGTCACGTTTATCCCACAGGTGATAAAGTATGTCCTGTACCAATTCTTCGGCAGTTACTGCGTCTTTAACAATACGGTGACTGAAAACACATAACGATTTATAGTACAGCCGGAACAGTGTCTCAAATGCAAACTTGTCACCTTGCTTAATCCGGTCGAATAGTTCTAGTTCGTTATTGTCCATTTGTTGGAAAGCTTTGTTCAAAGATATTAATTTTTATATCGCAACCACTTCATCATTTCTTTGAGGTTGACTTTTTTACCGTACATGAGAATGCCTGTTCGGTAGATTTTCCCAGCAAACCATATGGTACCAATAAAAGTTATTACAAGAATACTCATGGACAGGATTACCTGCTCTATTGGAACTCCAAAAGGAATCCGTGCCATCATCACAATAGGTGACGTAAACGGAATCATCGAGAACCAGAAGGCTATTGGATCATCTGGGTATTGAAAGGCCCGGATCATAACCAACAGACCAAGTATGAGTGGCAGCGTAACAGGAAGTACAAACTGTTGCGTGTCGGTATCGTTGTCGACTGCCGAACCTACCGCCGCAAACAACGAGCTATACAGCAGATACCCACCAATAAAGAAGAAGAGGAACGAGGCAATCATTACACCAAAATGAATATAATCGAAAGCTGCAAAAATTTCGATTAATTCGGCATTAGCCTGTGGAGCGGGTGTGGCGACCTGGGCTTGCTGAATAGCCTGGGTGCTTTCCATGAGATTCTGCGGCGGTGCAATATTGGCAGGGGTTAAGTCGGGTAAAAACGTGCTTTTGGCAATGAGAACAAAAATTAATGATAGTGCAATCCAAATAGCAAACTGGGTTATGGCAGCAAGGGCTACACCAAGTACTTTGCCCATCATGAGTTGAAAAGGCTTAACGGACGAAATGATTACTTCCACAATGCGGTTGGATTTCTCTTCTATTACACCCCGCATTACTTGGACACCATAGCCAAGGATAAACATGTATATGAGAAACGATCCTATATAGGCAACAATCATTGCAAGTGTGGTATTGCTGCGCTTTTCCTCTCCCGATTCGCTCATTTTTATGGTTTGAAGAGGGACATGCGTTTCTACCGATTTCAATATATTGTCGATATTGTCAATTTTAAAGGCTTTAAGCTTCTGATCCCTTATTTCCTTCTCAAGCGCATTGGAGATATGCTGAACCACTTCCATACTGGGCTGTTGAAATGAATAGAACTGTGCACCTCCGGCAGAATAAGTAATTCGTGGATGAATATACAGTATACCGAAGTAAGGAGAGGTTGCAAGCCCTTGTTTGGTTTTCTCCAGATCGGCATGTTCAAGATAATCGAATTTCAGGGATTGTGTTTCGGGTATACGGTTTACGAAAATGCTGGTACTATCAATAACGGCAATACGCTTTACCTCTGTATCCTTCGATCCTGCAAGAAAAACCATGGTACTGATAAACCCGGCAAAGAGTAAAGGCCCAAGAATAGACATTATAATGAAACTTTTTTTCTTGACCCTTGTATTAAACTCGCGTTGGGTAATAAGCCAAATCTTATTCATAGTATTTCCAAAGGTTTAGTTTAATAAATCGTTGTGATTCGAAGTTTCAACAACATTAATAAATATTTCGTTCATGCTTGGATATACCTCTTTGAACGAGTGTATATGTACAGCGGGTAGAAGCAGCGAAAGAAGTTCGTTATCGGCATGTTTCTGATTCATCTTTACCTTAATGGAATGAAGGCTTTTTTCCTCTGTATTTTCAAGTATTTGGAAGCGGTTATTCAATATTTCCTTTACCTGGTCCAGGCTTCCTTTAAACGAGATCTCGAAAATATCGGATTTGAAGCGTTTTTTAATATCATCCACATTACCTTCGAGTATGCATTTGGATTTGTTGATCAGGGTAATATCATCGCACAGTTCCTCTACAGAGCTCATGTTATGGGTTGAGAATATAATGGTTGCTCCGTTTTTCTTCAAATCCAGAATTTCATCTCTCAGCAAAGTCGCATTAATTGGGTCGAAGCCACTGAATGGCTCATCGAATATCAGAAGTTTCGGCTTATGCAGAATGGTAATAATAAATTGTATCTTTTGCGCCATACCTTTCGAAAGATCCTCAACCTTCTTATTCCACCATGCCTGAATCTCAAATTTTTCGAACCAATATTTCAGCTGTTTGGTAGCGTCCTGTTTGGATAGTCCTTTCAAGCGGGCCAGGTACAATGCCTGTTCACCCACTTTCATTTTTCTGTACAGCCCACGTTCCTCAGGTAAATAGCCAATCTGGTAAATGTCAGATGGCTGCATGGCCCGACCATCAAAGTAAAGCTCTCCTTTGTCGGGAGCCAATATCTGGTTAATAATACGGATAAGCGTGGTTTTCCCAGCTCCATTCGGCCCCAGCAGGCCATATACCGAACCTTGAGGTACAGCAATACTTACATCGTTTAGTGCAGTGTAGTTGCCATACATCTTGTAAATGTTTGTTGCCTTGAATAGATCCATGGAAGCTCTCATTTTGTTAAAACTGGCATAAAAGTAGGATAAAAATGAAAATCGACATTCAAAATTGTGAAACGAAAATATTTAGTTGAATATAAAATTCGAATGAATTTTTTTTGAAGGTAATTGCGCTTTATTAGAATCTGGTTTCCAGTTGGGTTTGTTTATGTTTTCGTTCGACTGCCATCGCATTGTGTTTTTTATTCTATATGGACAACTCCCGTTATTTAATAAATTTTACTTTTATGGCCGAAACGGATAATGTATGAATTCACGTAAATCCAACAAATACAGTACTTCCAACTCGTCCTTGTTTTCAAAAACTAATTTAAGTAACGATCTTCAGCAATTGTATCTTACAATTTTTATGGCTTTTGCGCTGTATATGAGTGTATTCCGTAATGGATTCTATTTTAAATGGGCCGAAAGTCTCTCCATATTTATTAACTCAGAATATTTCTTCCATGACTGCATGCGCTTTGCTGGTGGATTGCTAACCTATGCTGGTGCTTTTTTTACGCAGTTTTACTATTTTCCGGTGATAGGCAGCATAATTTTTATTGCAATGCTATTATTTATCCGGTATTTATCGGTTATTGCTTTTGATATTCCAATTAAGTACAGGCCTCTGGCGTATGTGCCAGCCCTAATACTATTGCTTTCTGTTACACAGCTTGGTTATGTATGGCTCACGTTGAAGTCGCCCGGCTATTTCTTTTCCAATACATTAGGTATAATTGTTTGTCTACTTGTCTTTAGGGGCTATAGGCTGCTTGCTGTCTTGGGCTGGCGTATTGTTATTGCTGTTTTCTTCTCATTAGTGGGATATCCACTTTTTGGATTTTACGCATTGCTTGCTATTGCCTTATTTGCGATTTATGAGTTACTTCTCTTTTTTGCAAACAGGAATTATCTGCATTTTTTACCCGTTGTTTCCGGAACAGCATTGGTTATTGTCGTTCCTCAAATTTATTATAATTATGTATACAGTTATATGCAGTATGTACAAATTTATACTGCAGGACTGCCGCGTTTTAACTTCGATTCAAAGGAATTTATTTTATGGATTCCCTTTATATTGCTATTTGTAACGCTTTTTTTATTTCTTGGCTTTGCTGTAAGGAAGAAAGATAAATCCCTTAAAAATCAAAAATCCCACATTCCTTTACTGGTGTTTTGTTTCAGTATGGTGTTTGTTTATATTTTTTCGTTTAGCGACGATAATTTCAAGACTGAGATCAAAATGGCTTCGGCAATGGAAAGGAACAATTTTCGCGAAGTGGCTTATTATGCTGATCAGGTTAAGGGAGTACCCACACGAAACATAGTTCTGAATAATAATTTGGCTAGACTTGCTATTGGGATGCCCGAAAACAGAGCACTTAATATAAGTAATACTGTTAAACCCAATTGTGTTCGGCCTTCGATGCCTATTATTTTACACATGAGCGGCCGGCCCTTATTTTATTTAACAGGCCAAATTAACGATTGCTATCATTGGTGCATGGAAGACATGGTTGAATATGGCATGAAATCTTCCTACCTCAAATATATGGTGAAAAGTGCCATTGTTAACCGGGAATACGAATTGGCGCGAAAATACAACACCGTTTTATCAGAAACGCTGTTTTATCGCAAGTGGGCAAAGAAGTACCAGGCATACATTGACGATCCCAGCTTAACAGAAAACGATAGCGAAATAAAGGCAATACGGAGTAATTCGGAGCAGGGAATCTCTTCTGATCTTTGATTTATCATGATTTTTGATACACATATTTCCGACCAATTTCAAACGAAGGCAACTTATTGCATGTTTGGCAAAAAAAGCCATGCCGCCGAAGTCCATGCAATTTTTGAACCTACGGATAGCACTTTATCTGCCAAAGATCAAATTCACAATCTGGAAAATGCGATTACTAGTCTGTTCACTACCTGGTTTCCGGAATGCATGTCGCTTGTCTGGAAACGGTATTTCCTGACAGATGTGGCTAATCAGTTTCAATTTATAGATTGTACGGGAGATGAGGTTATATCGGTAATTCAGCAACCGCCATTAAATGGGAGTAAGGTCTCAGCCTGGGTATATGGAATCGAAAATATCGGGATTGAAAAAGCAGCGAGCGGAGCTGTGTGTGTAAAACGGCCTTTCTATACTCATCTTTTCCACACCCAGTTGCAGGCTAATGAAGGGAATTCTTTTGAGCAGACCACGTCAATTTTTACCAGATATATCGATAGCTTGCACAGTTTCCAGACTAAACTTTCTTCTCATTGTATTCGTACATGGTTGTATGTTCAACAAATTGATGTTCAATACGCTGGTATGGTAAATGCTAGGAGGATGATTTTTCAACGGGAGAATCTGACACCTGCAACGCATTTTATAGCCAGTACGGGCATTGAAGGTCGGTCTTTCTTCCCGGGAGTATCTGTAATGATGGACGCTTACGCCATTCCTGAGATCGGAGAAGATCAGGTAACCTATTTGAAAGGCACAGGCTATTTAAACCCTACGCATGAGTACGGCGTTACATTTGAGCGAGGGACAGTGGTTAGTTACGGCGATCGTGAGCATGTATTTATTTCCGGTACGGCGAGCATCAACGATAGAGGCGAAATTGTTCATCCGCTTGATATTCAAAAACAAACCGAACGCTCGTTTGAAAATATGGGTGCACTGCTCAGTGAAGCAGGGTGCTCATTTTCTGATCTTGCTTATTTGCTAGTATATTTGAGGGATGTAGCAGACTATAAACTAGTAGACGCGCATTTACAGGCTAAATTTCCCCATCTCCCGATGATTATCCTTCTGGCTCCGGTATGCCGGCCCGGATGGCTTATAGAAATTGAAGGCATGGCCATACGTGCCATCAACAACAATCGTTTTAAGCATTTTTAGGCGCATTATTTTGCAGAAGTATTCTCGCTGCTGGGTTTCACGAATGCTGCCTTCACCGGTTCTTTTTCTATAGCTTTTCTTAGATCTTTCCTTGTAACTCTCAACGGTTCGACCATAAATTCAGGGATGTTGAATGATTTAAACAGCGCTGAATACCTTTCAGGATCTTGCTGTGGTAGAATAAAAGGTTTGTGCCCTCTACCATCTTTGAAATAGGTTATATATGGACGTGTGTATGAACCATCGTCGCGGCGTGAACTGAATATGATCCATGAACCGTTCGATGACCATGAATGATAGCTTTCGGTTTCGGGACTGTTTATTTCAGGCATTGTGAGCATGGTTCCTTTTGCAATGTCAATAAGATAAAGATCGGCGCTTTTATGCCATATATGGAAATTGCCATAATTGCCCATTGTGAATAGCAAATACTTACCGTCGGGCGAAATTCTTGGCAACGTGGCACTTTTTTTTTGGGCTGCGGCATCGAAAACCAGTTCAGCAGTAGAAAATTCCAAGGTTTCTGAGTTGAAAGCCTTCCTGTATATATTATAGCGGAAGTTCTTATAGCTAGTTATAAGGCTGTCCTTAGGACCTACGCCTTCAGGATATTGAGCTGACACATAATAAAGGAACTTCCCGTCGGGACTCCATGCGGGGAAGGTTTCCAAAGCTGTTGTATCATTGGCAATGTTCCGGACTTCGTTTTTATCAACATCGTATAGAATCAGATCCGAGCGGGAGTCCATTACTTCTACCTTTTCGGCACCTTTTTTATGAAAATGCTGCTCCGTGTTGTTTACTGAGTAGGCGATGAGGTTCTTTACAGGATGCCAGGCGGGATAAACGCCAGCAGAAATGCTAAAATCCGTTTTCAGGTTAACTTTTTTTATGCCCGCAGGGGTTGCAATGATTGTACCTCCCTTGTATTGCCGAACATGAAATTGTAGTTTGTGCGTTTTATTGTAATTCTGGTAGGCGTGGCAATTGATGCAATGTCCTTCATCGTTTCGCGCAAGGGTGTTGTTATTGTATAGGATTTCTTCGTCAAAATTGCTAAGGTTTCGCTGGTTAATGGTCATATATTCGTACACTTCATAAGATGGCTCTATGAGACGGTACGATATATAGTTGTCAATTTCTTCGGGTGCAATGTAGTTCCGGATAACGGGAAACCTAAACCATTGCTTTCCTTTCTTTATGTATATCTGTGTATATAAAGTGTCGCCTTTGTTTTCGTCAAGCAACTTGTGCCAGTCGTTCAGTTTCCATTTTACATTGCGGCCTTTAGCTTCCAATTGTTGCCCTTTTCGCGAACGGGTTATAGTAAGGAATTCATCACCATTGTTGCGAATGGTAAAATTTAGTGGAGCAATATTCCTTGGGATTGATACACTTGTGTAGTCGGGTTGTATAGTTGCGTTTTCGGAGGATAGAACTGAATTTTTGGGAGGATTTTTGGAACACCCGCAAGCAATTAGTAGTACCAAACCAGTAAGAAGAATGTTTTTCATTGTTGATTCCAAAGGTTCGAACGGGTTGTAAAGGTAATTACTTATTTATTTTGTGCAAGCCGAACGAATAGAGTTGAAAATAAAAAGCCGCCCCATGTTTGAGACGGCTTCGGTTTATAATAAAATTGATTTATTCTTCGAACATATTTCGCATCCGTTCAAAGAAGTTTTTATCATTTCTGTCCGGATTAGGTTTGAAACTGGGCGACTCATTAAATTTCTCAATAATCTTCTTTTCGTCTTTATTGAGGTTTTTAGGAACCCACACATTAATATTTACAAGCAAATCGCCTTGTCCGTAACCATTTACTTCGGGAAGGCCTTTGCCACGAAGGCGGAGAATCTTTCCGGGCTGAGTTCCTGGCTCGATTTTTATTTTTACTTTACCATCTACAGTAGGTATTTCAACGGTTGAGCCGAGTACTGCGTCGGGGAAGCTCAGGTAAAGACCGTAAATCAAATCATTTCCATCTCGTACCAATTCGCCATGATCTTCTTCCTCAATAAGAATGAGTAGATCGCCGTTTACACCACCTCTGCGGGCTGCATTTCCTTTGCCGTTAACGGTCATTTGCATGCCATTTCCTACGCCGGCAGGTATTTTAACGGTTATTACTTCGTCGCCCTTTACCATTCCTTCGCCATAGCAATGGGTACATTTGGTACGAATGATTCTACCTTCGCCGTCGCAATTGGGACAAACCGAGGTTGTTTGCATGTGCCCAAGGAAGGTTTGCTGAACACGGGTAACCTGTCCTGTGCCACGACATGTGGAGCATTCGGTATAATCGCTACCCCGTTCTGCGCCTGTACCATGGCAATGCTGACACGAAACATACTTTTGTACTTTGAGCTTCTTTTCTACACCGTTTGCGATTTCCGAAAGGTTCAGTTTAACTTTTACCCTGAGGTTCGAACCTTTATTAACCCTTCGGCCACCGGACCTGCGTGAATTTCCGCCAAAGCCAAAACCACCAAAGCCGCCGAAAATGTCGCCAAAATGTTCGAATATATCGTCCATGCTCATTCCCTGGCCACCAAATCCGCCACCTGCAGCACCACCAACACCTGCATGACCAAACTGGTCATATCTTGCACGTTTGTCGTCGTCGCTTAATACTTCGTAAGCTTCGGCTGCTTCCTTAAACTTTTCTTCAGATGCCTTATCCCCAGGGTTTTTGTCAGGATGGAACTTTATAGCCTGCTTCCTGTAGGCCTTTTTTATTTCATCCTTGGAAGCATTTTTGGAAACTTCCAGTATTTCGTAAAAATCTCTTTTAGCCATGTATAGCTGTATTATATTTATTCGCCAACAACTACTTTGGCGAAACGTATTACTTTTTCGTTCAGGACGTAACCTTTTTGTACAACATCTACCACTTTTCCTTTCAAATCTTCTGAGGGAGCGGGAATTTTGGTAATGGCTTCATGTACATCAACATTGAAGGGCTGCTGAACCGATTCTATTTCTTTTACACCGCGTTGGTTCAGGAAATCCCTGAATTTATTATAAATAAGATGGACGCCTTGCTTTACCGATTCTATATCTTCAGACTTGTCGATTACCTGCAAGCCACGTTCGAAGTCGTCTACAACCGGAAGTATGTTAACAAGAATGTCTTCACCGGCAGTTTTGATCAATTCGGTACGTTCTTTTAATGTACGTTTTCTGAAGTTGTCAAATTCGGCCATGAGGCGGATATATCTGTCCTGAAAATCTTTCAGTTGGTTGAGGCATTCTTTTTCAGAGTCTTGCAATTGCTTTTCTTCGGAAGTTTCGGCAGTAGCCGCCTCGGCATTTCCTGCCAAATTTTCAGCATTTTGTTGTTCTTCCTGCGTTCCTGTTACTTCTTCGTTGGTAACAGCTTCGTTTTTATTTTCTGCTTTATTGTTCTCGTTTTTATTGCCAAACATCTTGTTCCCTTTTTTCACAATACTATATTTTTAAATTCTCACAATTGAAATACACCAACACTTAACAATTATTTTGCCAATTATAAAAAGCAGTCAAAATGGCACCGCAAAGAAAGTAAATAAAATAATATGAAAATGGGGAAGTTAAAATACAATACTCCTGAATGAGTAATATCTACATTAATTATCAAACCTTCTGATATCAGCCCCTAACGCGTTCAAACGCTCATCTATCCGTTCGTATCCCCGATCTATCTGCTCGATGTTGTGAATTACGCTGGTTCCTTCGGCTGACATGGCAGCAATGAGAAGCGCTACGCCGGCGCGAATATCGGGCGATGTCATAACCGTAGCCCTAAGTTTGGTTCTGTTATCGAGGCCAATTACGGTAGCCCGGTGTGGGTCGCAAAGAATAATTTGTGCGCCCATATCAATGAGTTTATCTACAAAGAACAAGCGGCTCTCGAACATTTTCTGGTGAATAAGCACACTTCCCTTGGCTTGAGTGGCTACAACCAGCAATACACTTAATAAGTCGGGTGTTAATCCCGGCCATGGCGCATCAGCAATGGTCATGATGGAACCATCAATGAAGGTTTCAATTTGGTAGCCACTTTGCGCAGGTATGTAAATATCGTCGTTCCGTTGTTCGAGGTTTATGCCAAGCCTTTTGAAAGACTGTGGTATAATGCCCAGGTTTTCGTACGATACATTCTTGATGGTAATTTCGGAATGCGTAAGTGCTGCCATACCAATAAAACTGCCCACTTCAATCATGTCGGGCAATATATCGTGTGTACAACCTTTTAAGTATTCAACACCCTCAATGGTAAGCAGGTTAGAGCCTATGCCCTGTATGTTGGCGCCCATTTTTATGAGCATTTTGCAAAGCTGCTGAATGTATGGTTCGCAGGCAGCGTTGTATATCGTGGTTTTCCCTTTTGCTTTTACGGCAGCCATGAGTACATTGGCAGTCCCGGTTACCGATGCTTCGTCGAGCAGGATATATGCGCCTTTCAGATTTTCAGCATCAATTTTAAAGAAATTGGCATTGGCATCGTAACAAAAGCGGGCTCCGAGTTTCTCAAAGCCTAGAAAATGAGTATCCAAGCGGCGACGGCCAATTTTATCGCCTCCGGGCCTTGGTATATAACCCTTTCCAAATCGGGCAAGCAAAGGGCCAATAATCATAATCGATCCGCGCAGGCTGGCTGCTTGCCCTTTTGTACTCTGGGCATTCAGGATCTCAATATCTACATCGTCGGCTTGGAATGTATATGTTGTGGCATTATCTCTTGTAACTTTAACGCCAATGGTGCGCATGAGCTCTATAAGTACGTTGACGTCGAGAATATCCGGTATGTTCTTAATGGTGACAGGTTCGGGTGTTAATAAACACGCGCATATTACCTGGAGCGCCTCATTTTTCGCTCCTTGTGGGTAAATGTCTCCTTTAAGGCGGGTTCCGCCTTTGATCTCGAACCGTGCCATAAGAAATTAAAAGGATCTGTGCTTTTTAGGTGCAGGAATCATCACCTTATCTTTCTTCTTTTTGCCCTTGTTTAGGATTTCATGGGTTTCTTCGAGGCGATAATCTTCTTCCAGTCGGATTTTTCCTTTCGAAAGCTCCATCAGGTTTTTAATGATCACTTCATTTTCAACTGTGTCGCGGTTCCAGGTAAGATAGGACTTCTTCATGTGGTTGCCCACAATCTGAATAAGCGCTCTTTTCTCTTCGCCTTCTTCCATTTTTGAGGCGTATTCAAGCATACGTTCCAAAATTTTGCCGTAATGTTTGTAGCGGATATCCGATTGCGGATAATCTACAATTTTAGGTTTTTCCTGGAATGTTTCGGGAACAGGTATATCGTATGGAAAGTCTATATCGAGTTTAAAATCGGCCATGATAGCCAAATGATCCCAAAGTTTGTGTTTGAAATCATGAATGTCGCGTAAATGCGGGTTCAGGTTCCCCATAATTGCTATAAGAGCCTGAGAAAGCCGGTTCCGTTCACTCCTGTCTTCAATGGTAAGTATATAATCCACCATTTGCTGGATATTCCGGCCATATTCCGGTAAAACGAGTTTCTTACGCGAGGTATTATAATCGTATTCCATGTATTTAATTTTTGGCAAAACTAATGGATAATCTTCAACTTCGCAAATTTAAGGAGTAGTTGTTTTTGTCCTGAATTTTGGAAAAATACAGTGGCTTTGCTGTTAGGGAATTCGCCTTCGATGTGTATTACTTTGCCATCGCCGAAACGCTCGTGCCAAACATTCATTCCTGTTTTTATTTCCGAGGGGTCGGAAAATTCTGCGCTACTTACAGGGCTGGCGCTTACTTCGGCTTTCTCCATTTTCATTAATTTTTTTGGCTTGAAAGCTGGTGTTTGCGCCTGAAGAAGATCCGGACTAAGCCGGCTGACAAATTGCGGTTTTTTACCCCATGCAGGGCCATCATTGTCCCCTCCAGGGAAGAAGTTTCCAGTATCAGGCGGCAGTTCTATATATTGTTCGTCTATTTCGCTGATGAAGCGACTGGGTGTGCAGTTGGTAAGATTGCCCCATTTAAAACGGGTTTCAACGTGCGAGAGAAAAGCTTTTTCCTTGGCCCTGGTTATTGCCACGTAGAACAAACGGCGTTCTTCCTCGATACTTTCTACCGATGTTCCCGACATGGTAGAGGGGAATAGGTTTTCTTCCATCCCAACAATGAAAACGATCTTGAATTCAAGTCCTTTCGCAGAGTGGATGGTCATAAGAGTAACTTTATCGGCATCTTCGGCTTTGTCGTTGTCCGCATCGGTCAGTAAGGCAACATTTTCAAGATAATTCTCGAGTGTAAGTGGCCCTGTATCTATTTCGTTCTGGGTTGTAAATTCCTTGATACTGCTGAGCAACTCCTGAAGGTTCTCGAAACGACTTATACTCTCGGGAGTCTTGTCTTCTTTCAGTTCTTTGATGATACCTGTTGAAGAAGCTACTTCATAGGCCAGTTCATACGCATCGGTAATATGTATCTTTTGGTGCATTTGGGCGATAAAGGATACAAAGTGTGCAATCTTTGCCCGTGTTCCTTTATTGATGTCGATGCTTATCAATTCCAGATTGGCAGCAACTTCAAAAAGTGCTTTGTTTGCCTGGTTCGAATATTCATCGAGTTTGGTAAGTGTGGTATCGCCAATTCCCCTGGCCGGGTAGTTTATAATACGGCGGAATGCTTCATCATCTCGCGGATTAACAATCAGCCGAAGAT
>DATALJ010000229.1:0-1710 GCA_036261135.1 Bacteroidales bacterium | reverse complement strand
TTAGTATCACATCGCTCTTCAACAACTCCTTATTTTGCTCGCAAAAGCTCTTTAAATGAACAGAGCCAATTTCCTCCTCCCCTTCAATCATAAACTTAACATTGCAGGGAAGCGTATCGGTTTTTACCATAATCTCAAAAGCCTTCAGGTGCATAAATAGCTGGCCTTTATTGTCGTCGGCACCGCGGGCGTATATCCTGCCGTCTCTTACCGCGGGCTCAAATGGGGGAGAATTCCATAAATCGACAGGTTCAACCGGTTGCACATCGTAATGACCATATATTAATATAGTAGGTAATTGCGCGTTTATCGTTTTCGAGCCAAAAACCACAGGATGGCCGGCGGTTGGCATAACCTCTGCCCTATCCGCGCCATTGCTTAGCAGCATATCTTTAATAAAAGTGGCAGCCCTTATCATATCGTCCTTATGTTCCGTACGGGCACTTATGGAGGGAATTCTTAACAGTTGAAACAATTCATCCAAAAACCGGTCCTTGTGCTGACTTTGAAATGCTTTAAGTTTTTCCATCGGATATAATATTAATATGTTTAATCTTTAGTCCGCATTATTAACAATTGTTTTTGCGGCTAGTTCAAGCTGTTTGTACCAATCCTCGCCATATTCCCTTACAAGAGGCTGTTTAAGAAATGAATAAACAGGCAATTCCTTTTTTGCTCCTAATTTTCGGGCCGGTTTGCAAATTTCCCATTGATGATAATTCAACGCTTCAAATGATGAGTACTTTGTTACCCTTATAGGATAAAGGTGGCATGAAACCGGCTTTTGAAAATCGATCCGGTTATCCAGAAAAGCCTTTTCGATACCGCACTTTGCAATTCCCTTTTCAAATATGGCATAAGCGCATTCCTTATTATTAACCAAAGATGTTACCATATCGCCATCACTATCTATTACATACGCTCCTTGTTTTTCTATGGCTTCGATACCTTCGCGTCGCAGGTATGGCTTCAAAGAAGGAAAAATCACCTGAAGCAACTCTGCTTCGTCCTTCTTTAATGGTGCGCCGGAATCGCCAAGAACACAACATGCACCTTTACACTTATCCAGGTCGCATAAAAATTTCTTTTCAATGATATCGAGACTTAATATTGTATTATCGATCTGTAGCATTCGTTTTCTCCAAATTTTACTGCAAAGGTAAGCAAGAGGGAGCAAATGACAATTGACAATTGATGATTGACAATTAAAAATTACGGTAATAAAGGAAGTCGAACAATCATTTAAGCGATGCCGCCATTGTCAAATTTCAATTTTTCATTGTTAATTTATCAAATTGGTTGGTGATCAATATCATCAACTAAATACCTTCAAAGGTTTGATTTTTACAATAGATTTGATAACTTAACAGCAAAATTGTTGAACATTATACAACGAGCATGATTCGATAATCGCAAACACGGATGAAAATTCATCATGCGGGTTACATCTGTCTAATTAAATAATTCACCAAATGAAAGAAGTTTTATTCTCGAAAGCAAAAGTTAAGAATTTTTTAGCCGAACGTCTCACCCAAAAAGTATTGCAACTCGATGAACATAAAATTTACAGTTTGATACGCTACGAAGGAATTGGTGGTTATAACAAAGTTTCCGATGGCGATTTGTTCGTGCAGCTTGTGGAAGCAATCCCAGAATTTAAACTATTGAAAATACAAGGTTCGGACGATAATAATCTTAAAACTTCGCTGA
>DATALJ010000223.1:0-5905 GCA_036261135.1 Bacteroidales bacterium | reverse complement strand
ATCTGGACAGGGTGTAAACCTGATGTTTGAGCAGAGTATCCAGCAGGGTAAACTGCCTCCCGATTTTACCGGAACAGATCTGTATGGTGTAACAGTAACCTCGAATGGTCTGGTTTTAGATGTCCAATTTTTAGAATATTTACAAAAAATCAGTGATGAACTACAGGTGGGATTTACTACGCATGATTTTATTTTCCTTGATCATCTTCACCGGGACATTCCGATTCCTGAGCAATTAAAAGAGAGATCGAAACTGTTGCTTGATTGCGGTGTTATCGAAAGAATTACTAAAAATCAATTCATCTTATCTAAACGATTTTATTTAATGACTGGCCAAAAAGGAACCTATACACGAAAAAAAGGTCTCGACAGAGAAACCAATAAACAATTATTACTGAAGCACATTACTGAAAACGCAGATCATGGGGTCAAAATGGAAGAATTTTTACAAATTCTTCCTGAGTATTCGAGAAACCAAATTAAAGTATTACTCAGGGAGATTCAGAAAGAAAACATTATTACGTGTGTAGGATCGAAGCGAGGTTCTTTATGGTTCCCAAAAAGCTGAATTACAAAATACCATAAAGTACCATAAAGTACCATAAAGTGATTTATATAAATAGAATTGTTTGCGATGTAACTTGTTTAAAATATTCAAGTTATGAGTAATAGTAGAATTATGGAACTTGTTGCAATAAGGTTCCAATAAGTTCCAATAAGGACGGAACAACCAAAACGTCTTACCGGTGAAAACCGGTACCCTGAATAGGTAAAGAGAATGCAACATAAGAAAAATAAAATATACAGATTCTGCAACTGGATTCCGGCCTTCGCCGGAATGACGCATGGGGACGAAGCATCACTGTATTATCGTCATGCCGGTGCAAACCGGCATCCAGCTAAGAGAGAATGTTATACATGGAGATAGAACAATAAATGAGTTATTCAACAATTCGTATAGAAGGCGCAATCCTGTCTGCCGACATCCTCGACCGGCTTGAACAAGGCGAACTTGGTGGACAGAACCCTGCAGATTTCGGTTTTAACGGGAATAAAAAGGTTAAAGATGAAATTCTCAGCGCCTAGGCAGATGCACAAGCGATGTGGCGGGTATTTGTCCGGCAGCGGGAAAAGTTAACAGAAAATGTTTCCGGTACATCCGAAACTCGGAGATACTGGATAGTGCCACTGCTTGGCCTTCTCGGGTACACCCTTGAAGTCTCCCGGCAGGGTGAACTTGTAAATGGGCGAAACTATGCGATAAGCCATCGTTCTGAAGAGATGGATAACTTTGCCGTCCATATAATGGGGTGTAATGATAGTCTGGATAAAAAACGTGAAGACAGTGGACCGCGCATGTCACCGCATGCACTTGTACAGGAGTATCTCAATGTAACCGAACACCTTTATGCAATTGTTACCAATGGTTTGCAACTGCGGCTCCTCAGGGACAGCAGCAGGCTTGTAAAGCTCTCATTCATTGAATTTGACCTTCAGGCAATGATGGATGAGGAGCATTTCGCAGATTTTGCGATCATGTACCGCTTGCTCCACGCTTCCCGAATGCCCAAAAAATCGGATAGCGGTGCTGAAAGTCTTATCGAAAAATACCACCAGGATGCGCTGGAGTCCGGGTCAAGAATCCGTGAGGGGCTTAGTGGAGCCGTCGAACACACAATAATCGCACTCGCTAACGGGATGCTTTCTCATCCTTCAAACAATGAACTGCGTGAATTAATAGAAAATAACAGGTATTCCGCTGAATCGATGTATCTTCACCTGTTGCGGATAATTTACCGTTTGCTGTTCCTGATGGTTATTGAAGAACGTAAATTGATATTTCCTGCTGGTACCGATTCAAAAAAAGTCAATATCTATTATGACTATTACAGCCTTCTTCGACTAAGAAAACTGTGCGAAAAGCAGTATATCGCAATGCAGGGATACTGCGATTACTGGATTGCACTTAGAAACACATTCCGTTTGTTCGAAAACGCTTGTAACGGTGAAAAATTAAATATTCCACCACTGGCGGGAGATCTTTTTGGTCCGGATTCGATTGGCATTCTTGCAGAATGTAATCTCGATAACACTGTGCTTGTGGAATGCTTGCGCAGTCTGTCACTTTTTACCAATAAGAGTACCGGGCAAAAGATGCGGGTAAATTATGCATCGCTTAATGTTGAAGAGTTTGGGTCTGTCTATGAAGGATTGCTTGAATATGCAGCAGAGTTTTCTGTCGTTAATGGCCAACAACGGTTTGGGTTTGTAAAAGGTGATGAACGGTCGAAATCGGGAGCGCATTACACACCTGAAGAGCTTGTTCAACCACTAATCAAACACTCGCTCGAATATATTATCGAAGATAAACTGAAAGAGAACGATAAAGAAAAAGCATTGTTGTCGATTACGGTTTGTGATATTGCCTGCGGAAGCGGACATATATTGCTTAGTGCAGCCCGTAGAATCGCTATCGAAGTTGCAAGAGTGCGCACTGGCGAAGATCAGCCGGCTCCAAATGCAATACGAAAAGCGACGAGGGATGTAATACGGCAGTGTATTTACGGGGTGGATAAAAACCCGCTTGCGGTAGAGTTGTGTAAGGTTAGTTTATGGCTTGAAGCGCACAATCCAGGGGAGCCGCTTAACTTTTTGGATCATCATATTAAATGTGGGGATTCGATTGTTGGGTTGGTGAATAGAGAGGAATTGAACAAAGGTATTCCTGATGAAGCATTTACAAAACTACACGATGATAATAAAGATGTTGCAGCTGCTTTACGTAAACGAAACAATGAAGAGAAGAAAGCGGGTGTTGATTTTCTTGCTGCAGGTTCTACCATTAATCATAATGTTTATGACATCCTTGTAAATGCACATAAAATTGATAAAATGCCCGAGGATACACCAGAAGAAATATATGCAAAACAAATTGCCTATAAAAAATTCAGGGAGAGCAAGGAATGGTGGGACATAAAAAATCTAGCCCATATACAGATAGCGCAATTCTTTATCGAAAAGATACCTGCCAATCTGGATCGGTTTATTACATATGGGCAATATTGGTTATACCAAACTGGGCGGCAAATGATAGGGCCTGCAGTTGGTATGGCAATGGCTGTTGGTGAGGATCGAAAGTTTTTCCATTGGTTCCTGGAGTTTCCGGAAATTATAGATAAAGGTGGATTTGATTGTATTCTGGGAAATCCACCGTTTCTCGGAGGACAGAAATTAACTGGTTCATTCGGTGACAATTACTTGAATTATTTGAAATATGCCTATTACCCTGCAGGGTCGATGGATCTGGTTGGATTTTTCTTTAGAAGAGATTTAGATATTTTATGTGATGATAAATATTTGGCATTAATATCAACAAATACCATCAGCCAGGGTTCTACGAGGGAAGGTTCACTTGATGTAATTACTAAAAATAATGGTTCAATTATTTTTGCTATACGTTCAATACGTTGGCCCGGTATTGCAGCGGTAACTGTGTCTTTGGTTGGAATAAAAAAGGGTAGCTACAAAAGTAAATGTTATCTTGATAGTAAGGTAGTATCCTCGATTAGCTCGTATCTGGATAATTCAGAAATTATAGGAAACCCATATCCTCTTAATGCAAATCAAAATATGAGTTTTCAAGGGTCAATTGTTCTTGGTAAGGGTTTCGTATTGGAACCTGAAGAGGCAAATGCTCTGATTGTGAATAATCCCAAAAATAAGGATGTGCTTTTTCCTTACCTAAATGGTGATGATCTTAACTCTCGTCCAGACCAATCTCCGAGTAGATGGGTGATTAATTTTTTTGATTGGGATGAGGATTATTGCCGAAAAAATTATCCAGACTGTTTTGATATTGTGGAAAGATTGGTTAAGCCTGAAAGACAATTATTAAGAGAAAATAGTGATGGACTCCGAAGAAAGAAATATTGGTGGCGGTATGGAAGAAGTCCAATATCTCTTTACCAGTCAATTAAGTGTATGGAGCGAGTATTAGTTATCACACGTGTTTCAAAATATGTTGCAGTAACATTTGCCATAAACCCAGTGGTTTTCATGGACAAAGTAATTGTGCTACCATTTAATGATTCTTTTCACTTTTCACTATTTTCATCAAGTTTATATGACCATTGGGCTTGGAAATACAGTTCAACCTTAGGTTCTGGTACTGTAAATATTTCACCTACTGATTGTTTTGAAACATTTCCTTTTCCTGTTTCAAATAACGAAAAGGCGTTAACACAAATAGGTGAAAAATATTATTTGTTACGTAGTTCAACCATGATGTCTCTTTCGCTTGGGCTTACAAAAATTTACAACTTATTCCATGCTTCAAATTTAACAATTGGTATTATCGAAAAAGTATCAAAATGTTCAACTTTGATTTGCGAACAAGCATTTACAAATATTCTTAAACTCCGCTCATTACAAAAAGAAATGGACCTTGCTGTCCTCGCCGCCTACGACTGGACCGATATCGACCTGCGCCACGATTTCTACGAAATAGACTACCTCCCCGAAAACGACCGTATCCGTTACACTATCCACCCCGATGCCCGCCGTGAAGTACTCAAACGATTACTACAATTAAATCATGAGCGGCATGAGGAGGAGGTGCGAAATGGTTTGTGGGATAAGAAAAAGAGTAGCGGGAAAAAGAAAGAAAAGGAAGATAAGAAACCGGTAACTTTTGCGGAAGGGAAGCAGATGGAGTTGCCGATTTATGCTCCTGGGGAGGTTGTTCAGGGTGATTTATTTGATGACTTTTTTCCGAGGTCTGGCCATTATGAGGAGTTTGTTTACAATGTGTTTCCATATGTTGTGAATGAAATGCCTGGCGAGAAATTCAAATTTTATTATAAAGCCATAAAATTATTTAAAAAACAAAAAGAATGTTTGGTTATACTTTCTAATAATGGTATCGAAACGGATCCGATTACTAAAAAATTTAAAGAGGTAAATAAATCTATTCCCAAAGAAGACTCGGTAGAAATGGAAACGTTAAAAGCTGCTTTAATTAGTAATAGTAAAATTGAACTTGATGCTGATGCTGTTAAAACAGGAAGTAAGTGGAACAACGATAAGATCGAAAAAAATGTTATAGAACTGATTCCATTTGTAGTAAAAGCACAGAAAATTGTTGAAGAAGAAATTGAGCATGCTGCACAAATGCAGGATGAACCAGAAAAAGAAACGGACCTGGAAAAAACCGCATGAGGTAAATAATGAAAATTGAACTTCCGTTCGAGAAAGTTGCCAATTCACCTGTGTTTTGGCTTAAAAAGATTAGTCTCTTTTCTAAACCTTCACTCGATGCGGAAATTCGTTCGATTACATTCCATCGCGGACTTAATATCATTTGGGGAAAGAGTGTCGAAGAAAATCCAGAAGAGCTTCATCCGGTTTTACTCACAGGGCACTCAGTAGGAAAAACAACTCTTTGCAGAATGATACGTTACTGTTTTGGTGAAGATCATTTCGGAACACCTGCAGTTGAAAGTTTAATTCGTAATAAATTCCCCGAAGGGCTTGTAGCAGCCGAAATTCTTCTAAATACTGAGTTATATCTTGTACTGCGTACATTTTCTCCACCGAACATCTCAATTGCGGAAAAAGAACATACCTTAGGTTATTTATTCGACAACTGGAAAAAGGTAAATAAAAGATCATTTAAGCCATTTATTGAAGAGATGGAAAAATCTACTATTATTCATTGGCCTTCAAGAAAGACACCCGATGGTAAGAAAAACCTGGAGTGTAATCATTTATTAGCATGGCTTACCCGTGATCAGGAAACACGATTTCAATCACTCTGGGAATGGCGTTCTACTCGAAGTGAATCTGGTGTTGCACAATTAAATAAACCTTATGCAGAGTATCTTTTGAGACTAGTACTTGAACTTGT
>DATALJ010000219.1:0-2385 GCA_036261135.1 Bacteroidales bacterium | reverse complement strand
TGCAGAACAAGTTGTTAATGCCGGTTCTGTATTCCTCGGCAACTATTCCTGCGAGAGTGCGGGCGATTATGCATCGGGAACCAACCATGCATTACCAACAGCAGGCTATGCCAAAGGATATAGTGGTGTAAACCTCGATAGTTTCATGCGGAAGATAAGCTTTCAGCAGCTTAGCCGCTACGGAATGTTCAATATAGGACCTGTAATTGAGAAAATGGCGGAAGCTGAAGAGCTTTTCGCTCACAAAAATGCGGTAACACTGCGATTAAAAGCAATTCAAAACGAAAGTAACAAGAACCATGTTTGATATCAATAAAATTGTAAGGGACAATATACGAAACCTCACGCCTTACTCATCCGCACGCGACGAGTTTAAAGGAAACGAAGGTGTATTCCTCGATGCCAACGAAAACCCGTTCAACGGGCCTTACAACCGCTACCCCGATCCACTCCAGTGGAAGGTAAAAGAGAAACTGGCATCGCTTAAAGGTGTTAAACCATCGCAAATATTCTTCGGCAATGGCTCCGACGAAGCCATTGATACCATAATCCGCGGTTTCTGCGAGCCACATCGCGACAACATTGTATCTATCGACCCATCGTACGGTATGTACCAGGTTTGTGCAGATATTAATGCAGTTGAATTCCGTAAAGTACCGCTAAAACCAGGCTTTCTACTCGATGTTGAAGCCATACGCAAGACTGTAGATGAAAATACCAAGCTGATCATGCTCTGTTCACCTAATAATCCTACATCCAACAGCTTCGACACTGGTGAAATGCTCTCGTTGGCTGAAGGATTCAATGGTTTGCTAGTGATTGACGAAGCCTATATTGACTTTTCGTCACAACCGAGCCTTGTAAGCGCTTTATCGTCTTATCCCAACCTGGTTATTTTCCAGACATTTTCCAAAGCATGGGGTTTAGCCGGGGTTCGCATGGGTATTGCATATGCAAGCGAGGATATTATTAAGATCTATAACCGAATAAAGTATCCATACAACATTAATGCCTTAACACAACAGGTAATATTTGATGCGCTCAACGAAATTGAAGAGAAAAACGCATGGGTAAACGAGATTCTTAGTCAGCGTAAGAATTTGACAAAAATGCTCAATACGCTTCCTTTTGTAGAGAAGATTTACCCTTCGGATGCCAACTTCATTCTCGCTCAGATGAAGGATTCGCGAAAGATATTCGATTATCTGATTGATAAAAAAATTATCACCCGCGACCGTTCCAAAGTGGCATTGTGCCAAGGTTGTATAAGGATAACTATTGGAAAAGCCGATGAAAATAAGGTTTTGATAGAGGCTTTAAAGAATTATAAGGGCTAAGAAGCACGTAATCCGGCCCTTCGACAAGCTCAGGGACCGGCTGTGTGCGAATAACTAAAGCTAGAACGCATTACAAAGCGCGCTAGCAAAGGGCTACAACCTAATAAAACTTCCGTTCCCCGGTCCCTGAGACTGTCGAAGGGCCGAGCTACGGAGTACAAAATACAAGTAACCAGGTAAATAGCTTGGAGCACAAAAATTAAGCAAATGAAAAAACGCGTTTTATTCATAGACAGAGACGGAACCATCATTATTGAGCCACCCACCGACTTCCAGGTGGACTCGCTCGAAAAGCTGGAATTTTACCCGGGTGTACTGCGCAATCTCTACTATATCCGTAAAAACCTCGGTTTCGAGTTTGCCATGGTTACCAACCAGGATGGTTTGGGTACATCGTCGTTTCCCGAAGATACCTTCTGGCCTGCACAGAATAAAATGCTCAAAACGCTCGAAGGAGAAGGCATTACATTCGATGATATATTTATCGACCGCTCATTTCCTGAAGATAATGCACCTACCCGCAAGCCACGCACCGGAATGCTTGGAAAGTACATGAACGACAGTTACGATCTTCAGCATTCGTACGTAATTGGCGATCGCCCGACTGATGTCATCATGGCTAAAAACCTGGGCGCAAAAGCCATATTACTGGGTGAAGACGACAGAGCAGAGGAGATTGAAAGGGAAAACTTCACGGAAACCTGCGTGCTAATTACCACATCCTGGGAACGCATCTACACTTTCCTCGCCGCTTCTGAAAGAAAAGCAACGGTAAGCCGTAAAACTGCTGAAACCGATATTTTCATCGAGCTGGACCTTGATGGCAAAGGAAAATCGAATATTTCAACTGGTCTTGGTTTCTTCGACCACATGCTCGACCAGATTGCACGCCACTCAGGGATCGATCTTACGGTTAAAGTAAACGGCGATCTTCATGTTGACGAACACCATACAATCGAAGATACTGGCCTTGCTTTGGGCGAAGCTTTTCTGAAGTCTTTGGGAGACAAACGCGGCACCGAACGCTATGGCTTCGTGCTCCCCATGG
>DATALJ010000182.1:0-4822 GCA_036261135.1 Bacteroidales bacterium | reverse complement strand
AAGCTGAATAGCACGTTCCTTTACAAGGTTATCGAGTACGCCAAATGCAAGGTAAGGGTTGATAACACTTGCACCGTAACCGAATAGCAGCGCAAAGTGCGTTATTTCGCGAGGTTCTGCGGTTTCAACCACGATGTCGATTTGCATTCTCTTACGTTTTTCGATAAGAAAATGGTGAACCGAAGATACAGCGAGCAACGAAGGAATAGGAGCCATTGTCTCGCTTACGCCACGGTCGGAAAGGATAATGTAGTTCTTACCTTCGTCAACGGCAGCTTCTGCTTTTTGGCACAAGTCGGCAATTGCTTTTTCCAAACCTTTCTGTCCATCAGCTACAGGGAAGAGGATAGGAAGAACTGTATTCGAAAAGCCTTTGTATTTAAGGTTCTTGATTATGTCGAACTGCGTGTTGGTGATGATTGGGCTTTTTAGCTTGATTACTTTACAGTTATCTGGCTGTGCATCGAGCATGTTCTGCTGTGTAGAACCAATAAAGCCGGTGAGGGTCATTACCAGTTCCTCGCGGATTGGGTCGATTGGCGGGTTGGTAACCTGCGCAAACAACTGCCGGAAGTATGTAAACAACCTTTGTGGTTTGTCCGAGAGCAAAGCTACAGGAGTGTCATTACCCATCGATGAAACAGGTTCTTTGCCTTCTACAGCCATTGGTACAATTAGCTCTTCGATATCTTCTTTGGTGTAGCCAAAGGTATGTGTGAGTTTTTCGTAATCTTTTACCGCAGGGCCTATTTCTTTCGCAGTGGCAATGTCCTCTATATTTACACGGTTTTGGTTAAGCCAGTCTTTGTAAGGTTTTTCACTTGCCAGCTTATCTTTAAGCTCGTTATCATAATATAGTTTTCCTATAGAAGTGTCTACAAGGAGCATTTTTCCTGGGCGGAGACGACCTTTTTCTTTGATCTGTTCGGCAGGGAAAGTCTGGACACCAGTTTCCGAAGCAATAACCAGTAATCCGTCGGTGGTTAACAGATAGCGTGAAGGACGCAGACCGTTTCTGTCCAATGTGCCGCCTGCATATTGTCCGTCGGAGAATATGAGTGAAGCAGGACCATCCCAAGGCTCCATCATGGTAGCATGGTATTCGTAGAAAGCGCGTAAGTTCTCAGATATTGGATTTTTCTTGTTCCACGATTCGGGAACCATCATGGCTATAGCTTGTGGAAGCGATTTTCCGGCCATGATGAGGAATTCCAGCACGTTGTCGAACGAAGCAGAGTCGCTCTTTCCGGCTTCTATAATTGGATATATTTCGTTCAGGTCGCCCAGTTCTTCGCTTTTGAGGATAGACTCGCGAGCCTGCATCCAGAAACGGTTACCTTTAATGGTGTTGATTTCGCCGTTGTGCCCTAACAGACGGAAAGGCTGTGCTAAATCCCAAGTTGGAAATGTATTGGTCGAGAAGCGTGAGTGTACAAGCGCTATGGCACTGGTGAAATTCTTGTCTGCCAGATCAGGGAAGTAAGGACGCAATTGCATCGAAGTTAACATCCCTTTATAGATGATCCTTTTGGTTGAAAAGCTTGGCATGTAAAAGCCACGTTTCTGCGTAATTGCCGAAGAATCGGTTATCGCTTTTTCAACTTTTTTGCGAACAATATATAGCTTGCGTTCCAGAGCTTCCTGGCTGAGGTGACTGTTGCTTACAACAAATATCTGCTTGATGTCGGGTTCCGAAGCGCCCGATATTTCGCCCAGAATGCTGCTATCTACAGGAACATCCCTGTAAGCAATTGTCTTCAGGTCAGCTTCTGCAATTTTTTCTTCTAATAATTTTAAACAAATATCGGCTTCTGACTTAATTTTTGGAAGAAAAATCAAGCCTGTTCCGTACTTTCCCCGTTCAGGAACGGGAATACCATGTAATAGAATAAATTCGTGTGGTATTTGAACCAAAATACCAGCTCCATCGCCGGTTACATTATCGGCGCTCTCGGCACCACGGTGGTTAAGGTTTTCCAGGACCTGTAAACCTCTTTCTACAATGCTGTGCGATTTGTCACCATTAATCTGCACTACAAGACCCACTCCACAACTGTCATGTTCATGTGCCGGGTTGTATAACCCCTGGGCACTAGGATAACCTTCCTGCATATATTAATTTTAATTTAAAAATTACGTTCGTGTTATTATGAAAAAAGCCATTCCCTAGGTTTGAGAATGGCTTTTTTATTATTTAGCTATAAGATAAAACACACCATTCTTCAAGGCACCCGATTGAGGCGTTTATTAGATTTTTTTCCAGAAAGAATAATATGCTTTTTCATATTTTGTAATGCGTTATAAATTCGCTGCTAAATTACAAGCAAAATTGTAATTTTCAAAAAAAAATTATGTTTTAATTAGAAAAAATGTAAAAAAATGTAAAAAATGTTGAAGAAATAAACAATTTAATCCAAAGCTTCCATGATTTCGTCGGTAACTTCCAGATTATGATAAACATTTTGAACATCGTCGTCGTCTTCGAACTCTTCGATGAGCTTCATTACTCTTACGCCGCCATTTGTATCTAATGTTTTTGTTTCGAGAGGAATGCGTTGTAACGAAGCATTTTCTGCTTCAATACCCAATTGATCAAGTTTTTTCTGAACAGCGCCAAAATCTTCCATTGCGGTAGTAATTTCAATCATATCATCCTGTACATCCATGTTTTCGGCGCCAGCGTCAATCATTTCCAGTTCAAATTCTTCAATATTGATTGATCCTTTAGGAATAGTGATAATTCCTTTACGTGAGAACATAAAAGCTACAGATCCGTTGGTTCCTAAGCTTCCGCCACGTTTATTAAATAACGAACGGATATTACTTACCGAGCGTTGTGGGTTATCTGTCAAACATTCGATAAATACAGCAATTCCGTTAGGCGCATATCCTTCGTAAGTAACTTCCTGGAGAGCGGCAGAGTCCTTGTCGGCCTTGGTCATGGCCCGTTGTATGTTATCTTTGGGCATATTGGCACCTTTGGCATTGTTTAACGCAAGTCGTAAACGAGGATTACCTTCCGGATCAGCGCCACCTTCTTTTATAGCTATGCTAATTTCTTTAATAATTCTCGAAAAAATCTTCGAACGCTTTGCATCGATCGCTCCTTTTTTGCGTTTGATGGTTGACCATTTATTATGTCCTGACATAAACTGTTCTTTTTTAATGTTTTAAATTTGAAAAGGGCTGTAAAATTATGAAAAAAAAAGAAAAAGGAACAATGCTTTATCCTTCAATTTGCTTTTATATCTCGGTGAAGTGTCAATATATTAGAAGTTATTTAAAAGAAGCCGGTGGAATTCTGTTTCGCCGGGATAAACTAAAAGTCCCATTCTAGCAAAAAACGGGCAAGCCGTAAAGCAGGGTTTTTGCAATTATTTATAATCATTTTAGAAGACTGGCGATAATTTTATAGCTATGTCAAAATTGACTTGCAGTGTAAAAATACCTACTAAATTTGCACAAAAATTTAGGAAATGCCTGTAGTTGAAAAAAGCAACAATATTGTATCTGAAACGCTGAGTTTTACCGGGATTCTACAGAACGGGGGAAAGAAGGTTTATATTGAAACCTATGGTTGCCAGATGAATGTGAACGATAGCGAAGTGGTTATGGCTATCCTCAAAGGGAGCGGGTTTAACTACACCGAAGCCACTGAGGATGCCGACCTTATTCTTATAAATACCTGCTCCATTCGCGATAATGCAGAACAACGTGTTCGCGGAAGGCTCAATTATTTTAGAAGTATAAAGAAGAAGAAACCCGAATTGCTTGTCGGCGTTCTGGGTTGCATGGCCGAACGCCTGAAAGAAAAGCTGCTTGAGGAAGAGAAAATTGTTGATATTGTGGTTGGACCCGATGCTTACCGCGATTTACCTGCACTCGTTCGCGAAGCTGGAACAGGCCAGAAAGCCATTAATGTCCTATTGTCGCGCGAAGAAACTTACGCCGACATAAGCCCTGTGCGTTACGATTCCAACGGTATTTCTGCATTTGTATCGATTATGCGTGGCTGTAATAACATGTGCTCATATTGCGTAGTTCCTTACACACGTGGGGCAGAGCGCAGCCGCGATCCGCAAACCATTCTTCGCGAGGTGCAGGAATTGACTAATAATGGGTTTAAGGAAGTGACACTCCTTGGCCAGAATGTTGATTCTTACTTGTGGAAGCAGGATGATCAAAATACTACATTTGCGCAATTGCTCGAAATGGTGGCACAACTGAATCCGCTATTAAGGGTACGCTTTTCAACCTCGCATCCCAAGGATCTTACCAACGAGGTATTGCATATGATTGCGAATTATCCTAATATTTGCAAGAGTATTCATTTGCCAGCCCAGTCGGGGAGTAGCCGTGTACTTGAGCTAATGAAGCGTGGCTATACACGCGAATGGTATCTTAGCCGCGTCGAAGCAATTAAACGCATTATCCCTGAATGTGCCATTACTACCGATATTATTGCCGGCTTCTGTGGTGAAACAGAAGAGGATCACCAGCAAACGTTGAGCCTGATTAAAGAAGTAGGTTACGATTTTGCCTTTATGTTCAAGTATTCCGAACGCCCAAAGACTTATGCGCAGCGGAAATATACAGATGATGTACCCGAAGAGGTTAAATCGCGCCGTTTGCAGGAGATTATCGATGTGCAGCACGAGATTTCAGAGCAAACCAAGTTGAATTACTTGGGTAAAGAATATGAAGTGCTGGTTGAGGGTGTTTCGAAGAAATCAAAGCACGAGCTTTTTGGCCGCACAACGCACAACCAGGTTGTGGTATTCCCGTCGGATACACATAATGTTGGTGATTATGTACGCGTTGT
>DATALJ010000148.1:0-1692 GCA_036261135.1 Bacteroidales bacterium | reverse complement strand
TTTTTTAATGGTTCCTTATTCATAAAATAAATTCCACCAACAACTACTGCAATAAAAGCTAAGGCAATGTACCAAAAGTCCTTTAAAAACTGAGGAAGTAGCGATGCCGCATCGTCACTTAAAAAGATATATGCAAAGATGTCGGCCGTAGTGCGTTTGGCTGTGTATTTAAAGTACTCGCAATCAACAAAATTGAATAAAAGAAAAAAGAAATTAACGGTGTAAAAGAGGATATTCAGGGTTCTTCGGTAGTATTTGTTTTGCACCACATTCAAAGGCAGCAGGTACAGCAAAATAAACAGCACGTTCAAATAAATAACCACAGTGTAGTCGAAGCGGATTCCGTAAAAGAAGATTTTGAGCAGTTCTCCAAAGGAGTTACTTTCAAAAGCATGGATGTTAATGAGATAAAACAAGAACCTGGATAACAAATAGATAACCAGTAGAATGACAAGTTTATAACCCAGATTGCCTGCGTGTTTAAAAAAACTCCTGATGTTGTGCATAATACCTGTTTTAAAGGCTTCAAAGATACTAAAAGTACTTGCAACGATACTTGTAAAGCTCTTTGCTTATTGCATGGGCAAGGTAAACATAAACGTGGTTCCTTCGCCAGGCTTGCTTTCAACCCAAATGCTGCCTTGGTTACGTTCTATCTGCTCCTTGCAAAGTACCAGGCCCAGGCCCGATCCTGTTTCTCCCTTAGTTCCAACGGTTGTAAAGTGCTCGTCTATGCGAAAGAGCTTAGGAATATCCCCATCAGCTATACCTGTTCCGGTATCGGATATACTAATCACAACATGGTCATTATTAACTGAAGCTTCAATACTTACCTTTCCCTCATCGGGCGTAAATTTTAAGGCATTGGAAACCAGGTTTCTTATCACAGATTGTAGCATATTTCTATCTGCATGTACACTAACATCAGATGCTATGGCGCTTTCAAGCCTTATGCTCTTTTGAGCAGCATTGGCCATAAGCAAACTGGTAACAGAACAAACCGCCTCAGCCAATGGTATCCGCTCAGGTTTAAATTCGTACCTATTGGCACGCAAACTAGCCCATAGAAATAACTCTTCCAGTAATTCCGATACTCCTTTTGATGTGGTATGAATGATGGTGAGATGCTGCTGAAGCTCTTCCGGTGAGAGATTTTTAAAATTTTCAGATAAATAGTCTGTAAATGTATACAATGCCGATACCGGATTTCGCATGTCGTGCGCCAGAATTGAAAAAAACCTATCCTTTGTGGCGTTGAGCTCTGCCAGTTCTCGTTTTCGTTCTTCCAATTCTTTAATTAACACCCTGCTTTCTATTAAATCCCGTTGCCGGGCAAGCGCAATGTATATGGCACGCTCAATTTCTTCAGGTTTGGGAGGTTTGGTCAGGTACGCTGCAACGCCTGATCTACTGGCTTCCTCAACCAGGTCATGCGATTCGTGCGCCGTTAAAATGATAATGGCAGAGGAACTACCATTATCAACAAGCGTTTTGGCCGCTTCCAATCCGTTCATCTTGGGCATTTTAATATCCATAATCACCACGTCAGGATTTAATGACTGGGCCATCTCAATGGCTTTCAGTCCATTCCCTGCCACTCCCAATGTCTTGTATCCAAGTTTCTTAACAATCCGATTTATTTCATCGGCAATTAAAAAATCGTCTTCTGCAATGATTACACTAATTTCCTTC
>DATALJ010000143.1:0-22511 GCA_036261135.1 Bacteroidales bacterium | reverse complement strand
CTTCATGGTAAATCCAAGCAAGGATAAATGCCAGAGGCAGGTTGAACCAGAATATTCCAGGGATGGTATGGCTGTATTCGCTGTAAACACTCACTCTTAGGAAATATTCAAAGTCGGGAACTACACTGCCTGCGATCAACCCGGTAAATGAATAATACCGTTTAGGGAGTAAGGTTGCCGGAAGAATGACTGCCGGATGGGAAAATGTGAATGGCATAACTGTCTTTAAGTTGTAATATGAATGCAAAATTAAACATAACGAGGGGTAAAAAGTTGTAGAGGTTGTAAAAGTTGTAAAAGTTGTAAAAGTTGTAAAAGTTGTAAAGGTTGTAAAGGTTGTAGAGGTTGTAGAGGTTGTAGAGGAGACCTATAAGCCTTTCTATAACTTATATAACGTCTATAACCTTTAAACCTCTACAACCCTAATTACGCCTTCACAATATTACTCTCACGGCCAAACCAAATGGCTGCGGCAAATACACCGATGGCAGCGTAAACCAGGAGAGAGCATAACACCACTACAAACAAGGAATAATTGATAGTGCCAGCAATGATTTCTTTGGTAGCCAGCGAAATATTGGCAATTGGAATAAGTGCTGTGCTGAAATTCAGTTCTATGCCGGGCATCATACCAATAACAGCAGGGAGGATAACAATTATCATCATTGGCGAAATGATACTTTGCGCTTCCTTGTAGGATTTGGCATAGGTAGTAACCATGGTAAGCAAACCCGCAAAGAATACGATAAGAGGCACCATCATTGCGATGAGCATTATGGCATTGGAGGGTTCGATAAAACTGGTAAGCGTACCCATGATGTCGTTGGGCAAGTCGCTCGAAAACTGTTTTAACCCAACCGATAAACCGAAGATAGAAAGTACTGCAGAGATGAGCCCGGTAAGAGAAACCACAATCATCTTGCCAAACAATATTTCAAGTCGCTTAACGGGAGTAACAAGGATGGTTTCGAGAGTGCCGCGTTCTTTCTCATTGGTGAATAGGTCTATTGCGGGGTACATACATCCAATAAAGCTGAAAATAATGAAAATGTAGGGGATCATACCTCCAATGCTTTGTCCTATCTTCTCGCGAACGGATGATATGTCCTGAACCCTTATTTCAATCGGATCAATAGTTTGACGAGCTATATTCAGCTTTGCAAGGCGTTCGTCCATTAAAGCATTTTTGTAACCCTCCAGAACGCTCATGGTACGTTCTTTTACACCCCAGTTGGCCGATTTGTAAAGCAGAGTAATTTGTGCTTTATTCATGGAAGAAATAGATTCAACGAGACTGTCGCTAACAACCAGCGCGCCATCAATAGAATCTTTCTGTATCAAAGCTTCAAATTGTGTGGCATCAGCAAAATGGATAAATTGGATGTCTTTATGGCTCTCGAAAAGCTGCTTTATAGGGTTTGTACTGGCCGATTCTACGATGCCAATTTTCAAGGCTTTTTCCTGTTCTTTCTTAATGTTATTCGATGTTATTTTCCCTGTAATCCCCATGATTATTGGGAAAACGAGGAGTGGAATAATCACCATGGTCATAAGCGTACGTTTATCGCGCAGTAAATCGGTGATTTCTTTTTTTGCTATAATGAGAATGTTCTTCATTGCTGTGTTTTTAGGAGTTAGTTTTGATAGGTTTCAACGATGTGAATAAATTCTTCGGTAAGGTTCCGTGTAGTCATTTGTTTACGGAAGTTGTCCATCGTATCGTTATACAAAAGCTTACCTTTATGGATGATTGCGAGGTCGTCGCATAACAGATCCACTTCACTCATGATATGCGATGAGAATATCACGGTTTTATTTTGATCCTTGCATCTTTTAATCAGTTCGATGATGTTTTTGGCTGCAATTACATCGAGTCCCGAGGTGGGTTCGTCGAAAACAATTACTTCCGGGTCGTGTATCATGGTACGTACCAGCGAAACCTTCTGTTTCATACCTGTTGAAAGTTGACCTATCTTCTTGGTAGAGAATCCGTCTATTCCAAGAATGTCAAACAGCTCACGTTTACGTTTTTCAAATACATCTTTTTCAACGCCGTATAGATCGGCGAAGTATTTCACAAGTTCGTTGGTGGTCAACCTTTCGTAAAGGCCGGTAGATCCGGTGATAAAGCCTATACGCTGGCGTACATCCCTGTCGCTGTTTACGGTATCGAAGCCCGCAACGTTGATGTTTCCTGAGCTTGGCTTAAGAATAGTAGCAATTAAGCGCAGCAGCGTAGTTTTCCCGGCGCCGTTGGGTCCAAGAAGAGAAAAAATGCGACCTGGCTTACATTCGAAGCTGATATCGTCGACTGCTTTTACCGAATTGCCGGCAATACCCAGTTCTTTTTTGAGTTGTTTAGTAACGGTAAATACTTTACTAACATTTTGTACTTGTATCATCTTGAGGTTTTTGGTTTAGATTGAAGTAAACTTTTAAAGCTAATTTCTTTTGCAAACTTTAAACAAAAACCTGTACATGTCAAATATTTTATACAAAAAGGATAAAATAATCGACGAATATTGGTTTCAAATTGTAAAAAGCAACGGGAATTATGTTGTAAGCTTAGGTTTTACCAGGCTGTTGTAAAAGTTACAAACCGTATTCATAATGCATTCCTTGCATTTGGGATTAGAGGGCCGGCAAATGTCCCTACCCAGGAAAGACATAGCCATACCTGCTTCGTTCCATTGATCCTGTGGGAGGGTTTCCATCAACTGCTTCTCAATTTTTTCAGGTTTTGTGCCTTCTGCTATACCTAAGCGAGGGGCAACCCGCAATACATGCAAATCTACGATAATACCCTCTGCTTTTCCGCCCGATTCGCGGATGATAACGTTAGCAGACTTTCGTCCAACACCTGGAAGCTTGGTTAATTCATCGAGTGTATTGGGTATATTGTTGTCATCGCCTATCATTTGGGCGAGCTTCACCAGCCATTTCGATTTATTATCGAAGTTTCTTACCGAATTGATGTAGCGGTGCAGGTCTTCTGGGGTGCCTTTGGACAGTTGTGCTATGGAAGGATAAGCCTCGAACAGGGCAGGAGCCAGCGAGTTGATGTGGCGGTCCGAGTCCTGAGCCGACAGAATAACCATTACAAGCAGTTGATAACGGCTTTGGTAATCAAGTGGGTGTTTCCGTTTTGCATAGAGGTTAATGAGGGGTGTAATGTGTTCGCTCCAGTTCATAACTTAGGTATTTGGTTGAATACAGGCAATATACAAAAATATACAAGTGAAGAGAAATTTTGTTTGCAAGATAAATACTTATCCGTTCATTTCACTCAGCTCCATCCATCTGTTCATCTTTTCGTCCAGCAAATTCATAACAACCCCAATGCGGTTCGACTTTTCCAAGAGTTCATCAGGTTTCAATGCACCGGAATTTAAGGCTTCTTCGAGGTTCTTCTTTTCTGTTTCGAGCGAATCCATGTCCAGCTCAAGCTGTTCTAATTCCTTTTTCTCTTTAAATGAGAGTTTCTTCTTATCCGAAGATGACTTTTTCAGGTTTTGATCGGCTTTTGGCTTTTCAACCTGCTGGTTAGCCTTTATTTTAGCAGCTTCTTGTTCTTCTATTTTTACCGATGCCCTGTATTCACTATAGTTTCCAGGGAAATCGCATAACACGCCATTGCCTTCGAATATAAACAAGTGGTCAACCAGCTTATCCATAAAGAAGCGGTCGTGCGAAACAATGATGAGACATCCTCCAAAGCCCTGCAGGTAATCTTCCAGTACATTTAAGGTAACAATATCGAGGTCGTTCGTGGGTTCATCGAGAATAAGGAAGTTGGGACTTCGCATTAGCACAGTCATCATGTAAAGCCTGCGCTTTTCTCCACCGCTCAGTTTCTCAACCTGCACATATTGCATTTCGGGTGGGAAGAGGAAATGAGTGAGGAACTGGGATACCGACATTTGTCGTCCATCGCCCAACGTAACCACCTCGGCTATGTCTTTCACAATATCGATAACCCGCTGTCCGGGCTTAAAATCTAACCCTTTCTGTTGGTAATAGCCATAAACAACGGTTTCGCCGGTGTCAATTTTGCCGGAATCGGCAGGCAATGCGCCTGTAATGAGGTTCAGGAATGTGCTTTTGCCAACGCCATTCTCGCCAACAATGCCAATTTTCTCGAATCGGGAGAAGGTGTATGTAAAATCCTGTAATATTTTAAGGTCGCCGAAGCTTTTGGATACGTTCTCCAGTACAAGGATCTTGTTCCCCAGTCGCGCCGATTGAACATTGATGTCGATCTGTTTCTCGTTGCGCCTGTAATCTGCTTTTTCTTTCAAATTATAATAAGCATCAATGCGGTATTTGGCCTTTGTTCCGCGCGCCTTTGGCATGCGACGCATCCACTCAAGTTCTCGTCGCAACAGGTTTTGTGCTTTTTCGGCCGATTGGGTTTTAAATGCAAGCCTGTCCTGACGCTTTTCGAGAAAATATGAATAGTTTCCTTTGTAGGAATAGATGGCTTTTTCGTCTATCTCAATTATTTCGTTGCAGATGCGATCAAGGAAATAGCGGTCGTGCGTTACCATAAGCAAGGTGCAACGCATTTTGGTGAGGTATTCTTCCAGCCACTCAATCATATCCAGGTCGAGGTGGTTGGTAGGTTCATCAAGTATAAGGAAATCGGGGTTGTTCAGGAGTGCCACTGCAAGCGCCAATCGCTTAACCTGCCCGCCCGAAAGGGTTTGGACCGTTTTTTCAAAATCATTTAAGCGCAAAACGGAGAGCATTTGTTTGATGCGCACATCGAAATCCCAACCCTGGTGAAAATCCATCAGCGCCATGGCCTTTTCAATGCGGCTCTGGTCGTGCGAATGCAATGCAAGCTCATATTCTCGTACAGTTTCCATAACTTCGCCTGAGGATCCAAATACAGCCTGGAAAATCGTAAGCTGAGGATCGAAAACCGGGTTCTGTTCGAGATATGTGGTTTTTATATCCTTGTTTATATAGAAACTGCCTGAATCAAAAGAATCTTTTCCCGCAAGAATGTTCAACAGTGTGGTTTTCCCCGATCCGTTCTTTGCTATCAATGCAATCTTCTGACCTTCAACAACCGAGAAGGTCATTTTGTCGAACAGTTGTATATCGCCGTATGCTTTGGATGCCTCTTCTACCAGTAAATATGTACTCATCAAAATTTTATAAGGATGCAAAATTAATCAATATACCGGAAAACGAGAATTATTTGATATCTTCGGGTATAAAATAATATGTATGCAGAAAGAACAGCTGTTGAAATTTATATCCGACTATTTCGAAAAAGCCATACCCATTGCCGAAACTGAATTACATTACACAACGCCTTACGAATTACTTGTAGCGGTTATACTTTCGGCACAATGTACCGATGCCCGCGTAAATAAAATAACACCTCCATTGTTTGACAGGTTTCCCACTGCAGAGCTGCTTGCAAAGGCAGCGGTTGAGGATGTCTTTGAATTGATAAGGAGTTGCTCATACCCAAATAACAAAGCGAAGAACCTGATAGGGATGGCGCAAACGTTGGAATCGAAATTCAATGGTATTGTGCCCGATGATGTTGATAAGCTGCAGGAGCTCCCTGGGGTAGGGCGAAAGACAGCAAATGTTATAGCTGCAGTGGTCTATGACAAGCCAACTATGGCTGTGGATACGCATGTTCATCGGGTAGCAGCTCGTATTGGACTCGCTAAGAACGCCAAAACACCATTGGAAACTGAAAAACAATTGGTGGCCTTCTTTCCTGCTGAGATCATGGTTAAAGCACATCACTGGTTAATTCTTCACGGCCGCTATACTTGTAAAGCAAGGAGACCGGAATGTGAAAAGTGCGGATTGCCACCTGTTTGTGCCTACTATAAGTTGATACAAAAAGGTACCAAGGACAAATAAATTCATATAAATCATTAACTTTGTTATACATCCATATTCATTGGGTATGCGGAAATTGTTCAGAGTATTTGTAGTTATAAGTCTTATCTGGGTTGTGTCGGGTTTTTCTTTCGAAAAGCTCGATTACAGGGCCGGTATGCATAAGAACGTTTGTAAGGACCTTAAGCATGACATTTTATTGTATTTTATTTTTGTAGATAGCAAGACCACAGCGCCATGGACAGAATTCGATATAAAGTCGACGCTCGATTCCGTTGGTGTTGCTGTAAGATGGCTCTTGCAACAGGCTCAACTCAACAATATTCCTTTAAATATAAAAACCGACTATTTTATAGGTAATGAATATTCTACCATCAGCCGGAATCTTCCTGGTGGAACGATTGAAAAAACAGCCACAATGCCCAATCTGAAAAAGGGAATGCAGAATTTAAACGATTGGGCCGATCAGATAGCGCGTAAGGCCGGTGCAAAGTTCAATATTACTCAGAAAGACGGGATTCCCGAGATTAAACTCCCGCGAAACAAGGAACGGCTTATTGCTTTTTTGCGCGACGAATATAAAGTGGAGAGTGTAGCGCTGATTTACTTTGTCAATAATTATTTTAAGGCCGACATTTCTATTGCCATGAACACGTTATCTTCCGAGGATATCGAATATGCTATTGTCAGCTATAAGTATCCTGCTGAAATCGCTCATAATTTCCTGCATTTGTATGGTGCTGCCGATATGTATCCGACTTTATTCAGAAGGAATGAAAAGAAGGCACGCGAACTTGCCAGGATGTATCCCAACGAAATTATGCTCGATCCCTATGCAAGGAAAATCAGCGATCTTACAATTTCCGAGTACACCAAATACCTGATAGGTTGGACCGATTCGGCGGATCTTCGCATGGAACCTTATTTTACAGATAAACATAAAAACTTTTAACTATTTATTCTTTTAGGGAAAGGATGAATCGTACGCCGCTACAGATGTTATAGACTATATTTCTGAATGTAAGGCGCTTTGGTAAGCTAAAACATTCTGTTGTATTTTGTTGCTTGTGAAATAGTTCTGAACCAGAAATTTTGTATTAATAAAAAAAGTGTTAACTTTACTACTCACTAAACATAAACCAAATTGCAGTACTTTAACTAATGCGAATCCTATGCTATTTAAATTTAAATCATACCTATCATTCCTGATAATCTGTATGACCATGT
This sequence comes from Bacteroidales bacterium, assembly GCA_036261135.1. Lineage (GTDB taxonomy): Bacteria > Bacteroidota > Bacteroidia > Bacteroidales > JAAUTT01 > JAAUTT01. Next base: position 15,413 of record DATALJ010000143.1, on the reverse strand, counting down.
TTTTATTTTCCTGTTCTGGCGGGAATAAGAATGCAGGATCAGAAATTACTGTAGACTCACTGTCGGAAGACGATATCTTTTCGGATATCGGTAATGCCAAGCAAATCTTCTATTCACTTCCTTCCCCGTTGGAATCGGCACTTTTGATTAAGTCAGCCGGAGCAACCTTTAAAGAAGGTCTGTTAAATCCTATAGATAAAGCAGGGAAATATACCACCAACCGTGCGATGGCCTTAAATTTAGGAATTTACATTACCGATTTAAGCTACGCCAGTCTCTTTGATCAGGCTCAGATTACCATCAAGTATATGGAAGCATCGAAAAAAATGGCCGACGGTCTTGGAATTATCGATGCTATTGATAAAGAAACAATGAACAGGCTGGAAGAAAACATCAATAACCGTGATGTAATTCTCGATATTATTTCAGAAACATTCATGTCATCCACTGCTTTTCTGAAGGAGAACGACAGACAGCCATTGGCTACTATAGCACTAATTGGTGGATGGATCGAAGGTCTTTACCTTTCGTCTGAACTGGTTGGAAGCGACAAGGTTGAAAACAATAAGATTGTTAGCCGCATTGTTGATCAGAAACTTTCGCTCGAAATGGTGATCAAACTAATGGATGGAAATAAAAATAACCCAGATATCAAGGAAATCTATCCAAGCATTGAAAAAATCAAACAAGTTTACGATAAGATTACCATAAAAACTACAAAAATTGAACCTGTAGTTGACGAAAAAACCAATGTGACCACATTAAAATCAACGTCTTCTTCGAATATTAACCAGGAAATTTTCAACGAATTGAAAGAGACGGTTAAAACCATCAGATCAAACTTTACGCTCTAAAATTTTCGTGATATGAAAAAAATCTTACCAGTTTTTATCATTGCTATTCTCGTTTCATCCTTATCATTCAGTGCAGGCGCACAATGTAAAGGATTTGCCAAAAAGGTATGCAAATTAAGTCTAGTCCCATATATTCATGATGGTAATTATGATGCAGCAATCCTTACCGAAGGCGAAGAAGCGGAGTTATATAAAACATGCTATGCCGGCCAGCAGTATCGCATAGTCGTTTGTGGTTCCGAGTCTATACCTCAAATAGAGTTTAAGGTAATTGATGCGAACAGAAATGTGCTCTTCGATAATACAAAACATAAAATGGTTCAATTATGGGACTTTAAGCTTGAAGCAAGCCAGCAATTAAAAATTGTAGTTAAGGTTCCGGTTTCTGCCAAGAAGAAAGCCGAGTCGGAAATTATCAGTGGCTGTGTTGCAATCATGTTTGGGTTTAAGGAATAAGATCGGATTAAAGAATATAGAAAAAGGGGCTGAATGCCCCTTTTTTGTTTCTATTGCGCGGGTTTCCTTATATCTTTTCTTTCAGGTATTTTCCAGTGTACGACGCTTCGCAATTAACAATTTCTTCCGGAGTACCTTCGAATACAACATATCCGCCCTGCTTACCTCCCTCGGGACCTAAATCGATAATCCAGTCGGCACATTTAATGATTTCCATATTGTGCTCAATCACAAGGATACTATGCCCGTGTTCAATAAGCGAATGGAAAGCATCAAGCAGCTTTCGTATGTCGTGGAAATGAAGTCCTGTTGTGGGTTCGTCAAAAATGAAAAGTGTGGGTTGATCAGCTTTCTCGAGGGTTAAAAACGAGGCCAGCTTTACCCTCTGGCTTTCTCCTCCCGATAGCGTACTGGACGACTGTCCCAGCTTAATGTAACCAAGTCCTACATCCTGCAATGGCTGAATTTTACTTACAATCTTCTTTTCGGTTGAATTCTTCTTTTCTCCGAAGAACTCGATAGCCTCGTCAACCGTAAGGTCGAGTATATCATTAATATTTTTGCCACGATACCTGACCTCAAGTATTTCGTCTTTAAACCGTTTGCCATGGCAGCTTTCGCAAACCAGCTTTACATCGGCCATGAACTGCATTTCTACGGTTATTTCGCCTTCACCCTGACATTCTTCGCACCTTCCGCCTTCTACATTGAATGAAAAATGTGCCGGTTTGAGATTATTTTGCACCGAAAGCGGCTGTTCAGAGTATAGTTTACGAATTTCATCGTAGGCTTTGCAGTATGTAACCGGGTTCGATCGGGACGATTTTCCTATCGGGTTCTGGTCGACCATTTCGACAGCCTTAATTTGCTTTATATCACCACGCAATGTATCGAATGCCCCGGCTTTTTCGTTGTAACCGTTGAAATGGCGAGCAACAGACGCATATAAGATATTACGGACCAGCGTGGATTTGCCCGAGCCACTTACGCCAGTTACTACACACAGCACATTGAGAGGGAACCGGACATCGATCCTCTTCAGATTGTTCTCCCTGGCTCCAGCTACTTCAATGTAATTGTTCCATTTGCGGCGTGTTCGGGGAACGGCAATTTTTTCTTTGCCAGTTAAGTATTGGGCTGTTAAACTTTCTTCCGATTTTTCCAAATCCTGATGTTTTCCCTGGAATACGACCTCACCCCCAAGGCGCCCGGCAAGCGGGCCTATATCGATAAGCTGATCTGCTGCCCGCATGATCTCTTCGTCGTGTTCTACAACAAGAACGGAATTCCCTAAGCTCTGGAGTTTCTGTAGTACACTAATCAGCAGTTCTGTATCGCGGGAATGTAGCCCAATGCTTGGCTCGTCAAGTACATATAGAGAACCAACAAGGCTACTACCAAGCGATGTGGCCAGGTTAATCCGTTGCGACTCGCCACCAGACAAGGTGGAAGACAGCCGGTTAAGGGCTAAGTAGCTTAAGCCAACGTTAACCAGGAATTCCAGCCTGTTTGTAATTTCAATAAGAATACGCTGGGCTACACTCTTCTGGTACTCGTTAAGATGAATTTCTTTAAAGAAGGGATAGAGCTCATTTACAGGTAGCAACACCAACTCCTGAACGCTTTTCCCTGCTACTTTTACATATCCAGCATCCTTGCGAAGCCGGGATCCTTTGCAATCCGGGCAGGTTGTTTTTCCGCTATAACGGGCAATCATAACCCGGTTCTGTATTTTGTATTTTTTTTCTTCCAGATAAGCGAAGAATGCGTTTATTCCATCTACCTGCTTGTTCCCGTTCCATAGCAGATCGCGTTGTTCGTCGGTCAATTCACTGTATGGTTTATGAATAGGAAAATTGAAGTGGGCTGATTGCTGTATAAACTGATCCTTGTAGTAACTCATGCTTTCCCCTTTCCAGCAGGCAACAGCCTCGCCATATACGGAAAGCGCTTTATCGGGAATAACCAATTCTTCGTCTATACCAATTATTTTTCCATAGCCTTCGCAACGGGTGCAGGCTCCATAAGGACTGTTAAAGCTGAACATATGTTCGTTCGGTTCTTCGAATAGCATGCCATCGCGCTCGAAGCGGTTGGAGAAGGAATGCCTGATGCTTGTATCGTCGGCCATGCAGATAATGCAGTCGCCGTGGCCTTCATTAAATGCAGTCTGCACCGAATCGGCATATCTACCCAATGAATCCTCATCGTGGCTTACGTGAACGCGGTCTATCACAACATTGATTTTGTGCGTTGCCTTAATTTCCTTGGAGCGTTTCAATACATCATCCAGGCGTTCTACCTTTCCGTTTATTTCGATACGCGATGTCCCCTGGTTTAGCAATAATTCCAGGAACTGATGCATTTGCCTCCCGTTTTCATTTTTCAGCGGTGCAAGAATGAGAATGGCTTTACCTTCGTCAAAAGAGAGGATATAATTAACAACATCAGTTACGCTATCTTTTTTAACAATTTCGCCGGATATAGGTGAGTAGGTAACGCCTATACGAGCATACAAAAGCTTTAAGTAATCGTATATTTCTGTAGATGTTCCTACTGTTGATCTTGGATTGCGTGTATTAACCTTTTGCTCGATGGCTATTGCCGGTGGAATACCATCGATGAAGTCAACTTCGGGTTTGTGAATTCTTCCGAGAAACTGACGTGCGTAAGCCGAAAGACTCTCTACGTAGCGTCGCTGGCCTTCTGCATAGATTGTATCAAATGCTAAAGATGATTTTCCCGAACCGCTCAATCCGGTAATTACGATAAGTTGATTACGGGGGATTGATAAATGTATGTTTTTTAGGTTATTGACCTTTGCTCCTCTAATGATTATTGAATTTTTTTCCGGATCTTCAGCCATGATTTCTGCACTATTTAGAAAGTTGTTAATTAACCGGCGACAAAGTTAAAGGTTTTGAGATAATAAAAATTTTTATTTACTTGCGGAAAATTTAATAATCTAAAAGCGGAGGATAGCCTATCGATACAAATCTACCCTAATTAATTAAAAATAAGGAGGTAGTTTTGAAAACCAACGAGATGTCCGATAACGAACTAGTAGGGAAGTTTGTTATGGGAGATGCGGATGCTATTACGCAATTGATACAACGTTATAAAAACAAGGTATTTACATATATTTACATAACCGTTAAGAATCATCAGCTTGCTGAAGACTTATTTCAGGATACCTTTGTAAAAGTAATCAAATCACTACAAGAGGGAAAATACCAGGACAATGGCCGTATTCTGTCGTGGATAATCCGTATTGCGCACAACCTGATTATCGATCATTACCGCAGGGAAAAACAACTGAATACCTACAGTAATGGCGATTATGACATCGATCTGTTTAATTCTCCAAGATATTCCGACGAAACCATAGAACAGGTAATTATATACGATCAGATTATGAAGGATATTCGTAAGCTGGTGGATACGTTGCCCGAGGATCAGAAGGAAATTATCATGCTCAGGCATTACGGAGGGCTTAGTTTTAAAGAGATTGCCGACCAAACGAATGTATCTATCAATACAGCATTGGGAAGGATGCGTTATGCATTAATCAATCTCAGGAAATTAATGGGACAGCATAAAATTAATCTGGCAATAAATTAATTTCATTTGCTAAACAATTTCCCATAGATTGCGGCGTTTATGTTGTATAACAGTAAATCCACAGCCTATGGGAAATTGTTTTACGATTGTTTACGTTTTGGATCAGGTTTCCGGAACAAAGGTCGAAACCATTGAAGCTTTTTATCCTTTGGAAAATGAGTCAGACCGGTTTCTTGATGATGTCTTAGATGTGCTGGAAATTGAGGCACCTGATTGTTTAGTAGATCGGGTTCTGCAAAAAGCTGGTGTTTCTTAGCCCACAAAATTATTGATGTAGAAAACAGAATGGCAGGCGACAATACCTGCCGTTTCTGTTCTTAGTCTGCTGTTACCCAATGTTATTGGAATATATCCTTTATGTTTGCCGGTTTCTACTTCTTCTTCGGTAAAATCGCCCTCGGGACCAATTAATATTGTAGTGTTTTGGGTGGGTGTATATACTTCATTTATCGGTTTCCTTTCTCCTTCGCAGTACGCAATCAGTTTAACATCGTTGTTTTCCTGTTTCATGAATTCTGTAAAAGGTATTGGAGCGTCAATAACAGGGCAGTAGGCCTTTAGCGATTGCTTCATAGCCGATTCCACTATCCGGTGCGCTCTTTCGGCATTAAACCCTTTTTTCTCGGTGCGTTTACAAATAATTGGCGTAATGCGGTCAATACCAATTTCAGTGGCTTTCTCGAGAAACCATTCGAACCGATCGGTGTTTTTAAGAGGAGAAATGGCTATGTGGAGCTCGTATGGCCGTTTTTCGAATGCAGGTAATGTTTCTTCTATCTCTATCTGCGTATGCTTTGGATGAGCGTCACTTATAATGGCTTTATAGAAAGTGCCTTTCCCGTCTACCAGGTTAATTTTATCGCCATTTTGCAAGCGCATCACCTTAATGGCATGGTGCGATTCGGCTTCATTCAAACAATTATTATCGCGAATAAGATCGGGAACGTAAAAAATTTGCATAATTGACATACTTTTGATCGAGATTACAAATATAGAAAACCTAATTGGATGACACGTATTGGTTTGATTTCGGATACGCACGGATTTGTTGATGAGCGAATTTTAAACTTCTTTAAGGATTGCGATGAAGTGTGGCATGCCGGCGATATTGGAAACTTCGAAACTGCCCGTAAATTCGAAGACTTTAAACCATTTAAGGCAGTTTATGGGAATATTGATAATTACGAAGTCCGACAGCTGTATCCAAAAATCAACCGGTTCCGCTGCGAGGATGTAGATGTGATGATGACTCACATTGGTGGTTATCCTAAGCGGTATGAACCATTAATAAAGGAAATATTGAAGGCCGACAAGCCCAAACTTTTTATTGCCGGGCATTCTCACATTCTCAAGGTTATTTATGATAAGGATATGAATCTTCTCTTTATGAACCCAGGTGCAGCTGGGAATAGCGGCTTCCATCAGGTGAAAACAGCCATCCGCTTTACCATTGACGGAGAACAGATCAAAGATGTAGAGATTTGGGAAGCTAAAAGAGGCTAATTCTACTGAACCTCAATTACCTTCTCCTCTTCCTTTTGCTCATCGTGTTGATTGTCGTCTGGTTTGTCAACCTTTTCTTCCTGCTGTGAGTCGCTGTTAATGTCCTGTTCGGGTTGGTTATCCTCTTCAACATTTGGAGCTTCTTTTACATCATTTTGTTTGTTGTTTGGTTGTACATCGTCGAACGTAGGTATTTCAAGGATTTCTTCCTTACCCTGTTCGCTCTGGTAGCGTTTATAGCTTCTGAAGAATGATGCCATGCGCGAATCAGACGATACCATGTATATATAAGTGGTTTGTCCTTTGGGAACGTCCATTTGACGCTGTTTGATAGGTAAGTAGCGGAGTTGCAGCACGAAGTCTTTGTTTGATGAATATGCCTGCATTACACCGCGCGTATATCCAAAATAGTAGTAATTTTTATAATCGAGCTTCAGGTAAATATCCATGAAATCGCCGCTGCGACGTTTGGTAATTTCGATAAACCCTTCAACCATTTTATTGATCTGGGTTGCACCAATATTTCCAATGCCTATTTTACCATACGACTGGTATGAGCGGGATTGAGGATTCCACTTGAAGTTTATTGATGTAATAAAGAGCGTGTGCTGGAGTTCTGCCGGGAATTCTTTGGGGTCGCCCAGTAAAGTCACTTCTTCAAAGTATTTTGATGCTTTGGTTTTACCCATTAAATTATTTAAAACCTTTATGTAACGTGGACTTGTAATATCAACTCCTTTCAGGTCGGGGAAGCTGTCGATTTTATTAGCCATTGTTTTTAATATCACCGGATCGAAAGTAAAGTCGATGGCCATCGTTAAATTCAGGTTTGTTTCGCGTGTTTCGGTGTTCATGGTTGCTTTGCCGTACGATTTTAACTTTACCTGGCCCAGGTCTACACCCAGGTTAATCTCCCCATCGGCGTATTCTACACAATTATACTTATGAAAACTCAGGTAATTTGCCGCTGTGTCAGGATTGATCAGCTTATACATTGGAGCAACTTCAAATGCCGATGAATCCTTATTGTAGCGGAGTATACCGCTAGCGGAGGCTATGAATTTGTCGTTGTAGTTTCTTCTACCCGATAGAAAGGCTGGATACACATGAATGGAATCGTTTGCAATGAACAGACCGTTGTATATCTTGCCATTATTGATGTTTACAGGATTCTCGTCAACTGGAATCATGACATTCTTCGGGTCGAGTTCGGCAGTAAACTTAAGCCACGAGGGTTTCACACGTCTGCAATCGGCGATTATTCTGGCACCTCCGTCGAATGTAGGTAACGGACGTGTTGAATATAACGTGAATCTGCCCTGGAATCCAAAATGCGGACTTATGGTAAAGCTATCTGGTTCGAGGATTGGGGCTATAGCTATGGTGTGGTTTGCGGTATCTACTTTTATTTCCTTCAGATCGAGAACCTGCTTTTTTTCAATTTCGTCGATATAATCATATTTCCCTGTGCCTGTAAAACGATTTCTGCCGAAAATATTGACATCGGCTGTATGGAAAGTATGAAAGCGGTCCAAATAGTTGGCTACAATGGTTGTTTTGTATAAGGAACGCATTTGTGCAGCTTCGGCAATGGTTACTTTACCATCGGCCGTGTATATTATGGCATCGGCAACGCGTATCAGTTTTACATCCGATGCGTTAATCAGGTTATTCTGGTAGTCGTATGTTGCAAGCGGGGCCACAAAATTCAATGAGTCCTGCTTATTCTGTACCGAAATATAGCGTGGTCCTATGGGTTCCTCAGAAAAGCCAAACCGTTTATTTACCAAAGCATACTCCGATTTACTGGTTGAATCGGCTTTAACAGTCTTGCGTGCGCCCATTTCGAGCGTTTTGGGGTCCATGTTCCATTTGAAATAATCCAGATAACTGATATACTTGTTTTCAGGGAAACTAACCAGCGTATAGTCTTCGTTTGCCGTAAATTCGCCATTTCTTTTGGAAAAATCGACATGCGTATTTACGTTATTGGTAAGTACCGTAAAGCCTTCTTTATTGATCGATTTCAGGTTGAAACGCGACGTATCCGCATCAATAATTTGTGCTTTATACCGGTATTGGTTCGAATGCAGCTCAGCGGTAGTAAGATTCATCAACCCATTACCTGTGAGTCCTCGGGGTGCAAGCATAAGTGAGCCTGCCAGTGTTGTTTCCGGATTGAACATGCTGAAAGGCCCTTTGCCCTGCTTTATGTACATTTCATTATCCTGTGTGTTCCAGTGTATATAGTTTTCGATACTATTAACTTTAGGAAATTGTGTACCCGCTAATTGTTCAGTCATTGTAAAGCTGGAAGATTGGGTGTTCATCGAATCCGGGTAAAATTTAAAATCTTCCGACAGGGTTGTAGATGTAAGATACGTCAACTTTCCTTTTGAACGAAGGCCATTATGACTCAGGTTTATATCGCCATACAGTGTTCCTTTATTTTCGTAAACAGGAATGCCGTTTGCGCCTGGATTAAATTTGAAACCCAGCGAATAATCAGGCTGAAGCGTCAATTGCTGTTCTATAGGAGGCAAAATACCTGACGAATTGAACATTCCTTTAAAGGTTAACCCTTCTTTTTTAAAGTTGTCCAAACTGTCAATAACGAACGGGTACAACTCAAAGTAGAAGCTTTCTTCGGGATAAACACCGTTTTGTATTTCCGGAGCCTGGTAGTATACGAAGGAGTTCTCGCGACTGGCAAAAAGCGGGTATTCCGGGTAGTTGTAGCGTCCAGACTTGTTATCGGGCTTATCAATACGAAGTTCGCCGGTAATATGCTGAATTACACTCTTAATTTCCTTGGTGACTGGACGTCCAAAATCGTCGCGCTCGCCGGTATAAACCTTTATTGTTACCGAATCGACATTCTGCAGGTTAACACTAAATGCTTCATAATTGAAGAAGAAGTTGGACCCATAATAGGTGAACAGACCGGCTTCAATCTTTCCGTCGAATTGAAAGCTCTTGTTTTGCTTAACATTTATCTGGTCATGGGCCGGGTAAATAACAACATTCTGCGAATCGCTCACTGCAATTCGTGAAATACCATTGATAGAAAGGTCGTACGTATCCATGTCCAGCACTGCATTATCCATTGGGGCCTGAACCATCGATTCGAAATCGATAACATCGTAATCGACCTTGCCGCCGCTTGCTTTAATATAGTCGTACAAACGTGGTTTAATCAAAATTTCGTCGTTTCCACTATTGTAGTAAATAAATCCTTTCTGAGCCAGGAACATGGCTAGTTGTCTTACATCACTAAGAGGCCTACCTACATAATCGGCTAAGGATTCTGCAGGAAATTTTTCTCTTTTGATGATTTTTGAGAATTTGAATAGGGCAATCAGTGGGTGGGAATCCTCTCTTCCCTGCAGCGACTCAAACTGCTGTTGGTTATAGTACGATTGCGATTCGAAGCGGGCACGGCCTATGGATGAACCACGCGCCATGGTTAGCCTTATCTTCGGCTGGTCAATGCGCCAGGTTAGCTGTTCAAAATCCATATCTACTTTATGATACGAGTTGTAGTAAGGACTTTGCGATGAGTATTCTTCTGTCTTATATAAACTGACCTCCTTTTTATCTACATAATAAATGAAGGACAAGTCGGAATGGTATATTGAATCGTAACGGGTAATTTTTTTCCTGTTATAATCAATGGTGTCGCTCTCGAGGTTTATTCTAACAATGGTGTTTATTCCATTTACTCTTTGTGGGCGGAACACGAAGTATTTTGAACGTACTTCCATCAGTTCCTTGTTGTTCTTTTTAATGATGATTTTGGCGTCCTCGGTTTCGTTTCCCGAGCCAATTATTTTTGAACCTTTCATGCTAAACCCGCCGTCGTAATCCACATTTTCGTAAAGGTCGGTGAGCAGGTAGCGTTTCTTATAGGTATCAAATTCAGGGTATGTGGCGCTTTCCGGATTGGGCAATTGCATTACTTTATCTTTCAGAACTCCCAAAACGGCTTGTGAAAAGTATTTTTTATAGCTAAACAACACTGAATCGGCGGTATATTCCGATCGGTTCAGCTCTAACCTGTAATTATTCAATTGGGCCGATACCTCGTTGGAATCATATCCAGCACGCTGCCATGTTACTGTTCCGGTTTTTCCAATCCAAATGTTTTGGAGAGGATAGTAAACGCCTGATGTGCCATTGATTTGGATACTATCGCGTTTGGAATAACAGGTAAGCGTACAGTTTTTAATTTGAATGGATAAAGTCGTACTGTCGGTTTCGATCCTGAAATTATCGCCTTGGTATTGCCATTGCAGGGTGGCGGTTTTGTAAATATATTTCTCGGAAAGGAAGTTGGTAATGTTTAGCAATAAGGTATTCATTGCCGAAAGCGTTGTTTTACGCGCCGAAACAAAATTATTGAAGTAATTGAGGAAAGGAATGATGTAGGGTTGGTTGGATTCATTCTTTTTGACCTCGAGCATAAAATTAATCAGCGACCGGAAATGAGGGATACCCGTTGCCTTTTTTGCAAACATGGTACGCGAACACCTCATTATCGCTACTTTCTCGTCGATCGTAAAAAAATCGGTTTTCCATTTGTCCCGGAATGTGCTGAGTTGAAATTCGTCTTCGGATGAAAGCGTAGACCCCATCAAGAGGGCTAATTCATTGGGATAGTTAATAGTGTCGGTACCAAAACTACTTTTTTTTTGAGCAAAGGCTAAATATCCATTGAGAAAAAAGAAGATGAATAAAATGAGCGGTTTATTCATACCCAATATTTTAAGTTAAACCGGATTTGCCGGAAATTTAAGTAACTACTAAAATAACTAAATTATTGGTTATTTTTTCAGAAAAATTGCCGATGCCCATTTATTCTTTTCAGTGTTGAGAATAAAAGACAGATTGTTGGTTGTTGCAACTTCCTTCAAAAGCAGCAGGTCGTCGGTATATATACCACTTATTAGAAGAATTCCGCCAGATACGAGATGCTGCGAATAAGCGTCCATGTCTTTTAGGAGTATATTCCGGTTAATGTTAGCAAGTATAAGGTCGTATTCGCAAGCGGGTATAGCGGACCGATCGCCGCAGATTACCTGTATGTTAGTAGCTCCGTTCAAATTGCAGTTTTCCAGGCAATTCTGATACGACCATTCGTCAATATCAATGGCATCGATATTTTTGGCTCCCAGCTTCGAAGCCATTATGGCCAGAATCCCGGTGCCGCATCCCATATCGAGAACCTTTTTCTGAAAGAAATCAATCGTAAGCATCTGCTCAACCATAAGGTAGGTTGTTTCATGATGCCCGGTTCCGAACGACATTTTGGGATCGATAATTACTTCATATTCAATATCGGGCAAGGGCTCGTGAAATGTAGCTCTTATATAACATTGTTTTCCTATTTGAACCGGGCTGAAATTTTTTTCCCATTCTTCGTTCCAGTTCTGATCCTTAATGAGTTGCCATTTAAATTTTATGTTTCCGAGGTTCAGTTCTTTATAAAAGGAAATGGAATTTAATCGTTCAACAAGAAAATCGAAAGACGAAATGTAGGCCAGCATACCATCTGTTGTTTCTACAAAGCTTTCATAACCAATGTTTGCTAACTCAAGCGTAAGCATTTCTCGCACAAGGTCTGTCGATTGCGATTCAATTTTGCAGGAAAGTTCAATATAATCCACGCTGTATTTTTTTGTGCTTTATAAATTTAGCTCTTTTCTATCAAAAAGAAAAGACTAATGCTCGAAAAGAAGCATTAGTCTTTTATATTAAAATAAATGATTTGCTTAATTAGAATGCAGTTACAATTCCAAGGAATTCGGTAGCCACAAGAGCTGCTCCACCAATTAATCCACCATCTACGTCGGGGTTTGCAAACAGTTCCTTAGCGTTCGAAGCTTTGCAGCTACCACCGTAAAGGATAGATGTTCCTTCAGCAATGTCTTTGCCATATTTAGCAGCAACAGTATCGCGAATAAATTTGTGTATTTCCTGAGCCTGAGCAGATGAAGCAGTTTTGCCAGTTCCAATAGCCCAAACCGGTTCGTATGCTAAAACTATTTTCTTGAAATCGTCGGCTGATAAGCTGAATAAACCCTTTTCGAGTTGCGACTTAACTACATCGAAGTGTTTGTTAGCTTCGCGTTCAGCTAATAATTCGCCAATGCAGAAAATAGGAGTTAAGCCATTTGCTAATGCAAGCTGAACTTTCTTGTATAATAAAGCATCGTCTTCGTGATAGTATGAACGACGTTCGGAGTGGCCGAGGATAACGTATTCAGCACCTGTTGATTTTACCATAGCTGCTGAAACTTCGCCAGTATAAGCACCCGAAACTTCCGATGCACAATTTTGTGCGCCTAAAGCTACTTTTTTAACTACTTTTTTAACTTCGGTAAGGTGAATAAATGGGGTACATACAATAACTTTAGCGCTATTGTTTACGCCAGCTACAAGCGATTCAACTTCCTGTGCAAGCTTAATACCGTCCTGCAACGTGGTGTTCATCTTCCAGTTTCCTGCTACTATCTTTTGTCTCATTGTTATAATTGTTTTAAATTGTCGGTAAAAATTTGAGAGGCTAAAGGTAAAAAAAAGTTACAAGATGTCAATTATAGGAAATAATTATGAGCGCATTCATTAACAAATAATCTTGTTTTCATTTGGTAAAGGGGCAGGCAATTTTAACTTTGTAACAGAATTCATTAATGGTTCTATTAACTAAAAAAACATTATGAAACGACCATGTTTGCGAATGAACATAAACAACAGCGAAAATAGTTAACATGGAGTTCCATCTGACCTTAACTAAAATTATTTACAGATGAAAATCAGATTTTTAGGTGCTGCCCGCGAAGTTACCGGTAGTAAGCATCTCATTACAACTAAAAGCGGAAAGCGTATCCTATTGGATTGTGGTATGTTTCAGGGTAAGGGACTGGAAACCGATGCGATGAACCGTAACCTGGGTTTTAATCCGGGAGAGATCGATCACATTGTTTTATCCCACGCTCATATTGACCATTCGGGCCTTATTCCTTACATGTATCGATTGGGATTCCGGGGCTCGGTAATTTGTACCAATGCAACGCGCGACTTATGTGCAATTATGTTGGCCGATTGCGGCCATATCCAGGAAATGGACGCAAGAATGTTTAATAAGAAGCGCCTTAAGAAAGGTCTTGAACCCATTGAGGCTATTTATACCCGCCAGGATGCTGTGCGCTGTATGGAATTATTCATTGGAATCCCCTATGAACGTAAGTTTTATTTCGATGAAAATATCAAATTGAAGTTTTTCGATACTGGACATTTACTGGGTGGGGGCGTGGCCTGCCTTGAAATAAATGAAGGCGGTCAAACATACAAGATCGGCTATACTGGCGATATTGGACGTCCCATAAACCGTATACTGAAGTCGCCACAGCCATTTCCACAGGTCGATTATCTTATAACCGAATCTACTTATGGCGACCGAATTCATGATACTTCTGACTTCGCCGAAGAGCAGCTTCTAAAAGTTGTTGAAGAAACATGTGTTCATAAAGGCGGCAAGCTTATTATACCTTCATTTAGTGTGGGTCGTACACAAGAGGTTGTTTATACGTTGAATAATTTTTACAATGCCCAACGCCTGCCCAAGATCGATATTTATGTAGATAGTCCGCTAAGCGTAAATGCAACCAACATTTTCCGCATGCATCCCGAATGTTTCAACGATAACATTCAAAAAGTGATGGAAACGGACGATGATCCATTTGGATTTAACAGCCTGCATTATATTACGAGCATCGAAGAATCGAAAAAGCTCAACTCTACAAAGAAACCCTGTGTTGTTATATCGGCATCGGGCATGATGGAAGCCGGGCGGGTAAAACACCATCTGGCAAACAGCATTAACAACTCAAAAAACACCGTTTTAGCTGTTGGATACTGCGCACCAAATACGCTTGGCGCTAAAATATTACGTGGCGATAAGCAGGTATCTATATTTGGCAATTTACTGGATGTTAAGGCTGACATTCGCAGAATTGAAGCATACTCAGGCCATGGCGATTACAAGGAAATGATAGGTTTCCTCAAGTGCCAGGATGCTTCGAAGATCCAAAAAACCTTTATTGTTCACGGTGAATATGCTTCGCAGCAATTCTACAAAACAGAATTAGAAAAAGAAGGATACAAAAACATCAACATACCTGATGTTGGCGATGAGTTTGAATTATAATTAATTTGAAGATGTGCTAATTTGAGAATTTGAAGATGATATTTTCAATCTGTTGATTGTTGTATGTTTTCAAAAGGGTACATCTTCAAATTTTCAAATTAAAAAATCATGCAAAACAAAATTTGTCTTATAACAGGGGCAACTTCTGGTATTGGTGAAGTTGCTGCACGGGAACTTGCTAAAATGGGTGCACATGTTGTTATCCTTGCCCGTAATCGGGATAAAGCCTTGAAATCCCAGCAGGAAATTAAGACATACTGTGGTCACGATAAGGTAGATATTATTATTGCCGATTTATCAGAGCAAGCACAGATTAAAAACGCTGCCGCCGAATTTAATTCCCGCTATCCCCGGCTGGACGTGCTTATAAATAACGCAGGGCTTATAACTGGCAACGATCGTATTGAAACAGCTGAGGGGCATGAGCTTACGCTTGCTGTAAATCATTTGGCTCCTTTTCTTCTTACGTCGCTATTATTCGACAAGCTCAAAGAAAGTCCGGAAGCCAGGATTATCAACGTCTCATCAATTGTATATCTTATGGGATTGCTCAATTTAAGCGACATTGAAATGCATCGTTATTTTTTCGGACTACGGGCATATAATAACTCAAAGCTTTATTCCATATTGTTCACGCAGGAACTGGCGCGCAGATTACGCCCTTATCCCAACATTACGGCTAATGTTTTGCATCCGGGGATAATATCCAGCAATTTTTCGAAAGGTTCCGGAGGCTTAACCGGTTTATTCTTCAAATTAACAGAACCCAT
>DATALJ010000163.1:0-87832 GCA_036261135.1 Bacteroidales bacterium | reverse complement strand
ATGACTTTCCTGCATACTTCACAAACTGGCTGATTACATTCTCGGCATAGTCTGCTTCACGGTTCTTAAGACCTGCAAAAGAACGCACACCAATAATATCCACATACCTTTCCATTCACGATGTAAGCGACCTGAAGGCGCTGTCAAAAGAAGCTTTAGAATTAAAGAAGAACCCTTATGCATTCGAACATTTGGGTAAACATAAAACCATGTGTCTGTTGTTTTTCAACTCTAGTTTAAGGACACGTCTCAGCACACAAAAGGCCGCCGAGAATTTGGGCATGAAAACCATGGTTCTGAACATCAACGAAGATGGGTGGAAAGTAGAAACCGAGTTTGGTGTAATAATGGATGGCGATAAGGCCGAACACATCAAAGAAGCAGCGGGTGTAATTGGTCGGTATGTGGATATTATTGGTGTGCGTTCTTTTGCAGGTCTTAAGAACCGTGAAGCAGACTATGCCGAGAATGTAATCAGCCAGTTTGTGAAGTATGCAGGTAAACCTATTGTTTGCATGGAAGGTGCTACAGGGCACCCGCTCCAAAGTCTTGCCGACGTAATGACCATTGAAGAATACAAGAAAAAGGACAAACCTAAAGTAGTATTGAGCTGGGCGCCGCACCCAAGAGCACTGCCACAGGCTGTACCAAACTCATTTGTTGAATTTGCAGTGGCTGCCGGATACGATGTAGTAGTAACTCAACCACATGGCTACGAACTCAACGAGAAATTCACCAAAGGTGCAAAAATAGAGTATGATCAGAAAAAGGCATTCGAAGGTGCTGATTTCATCTATGCCAAGAACTGGTCGAGCTACTCGGAATATGGTAAAATCATATCTACCGATCGTGCATGGACTGTTGATGCATCAAAGATGGCACTTACCAACGATGCCAAATTTATGCATTGCCTGCCTGTTCGTCGTAACATGATTGTAAGCGACGAAGTAATTGACAGTCCTAATTCTATCGTGATTGACGAAGCTGAAAACCGCATCTATTCGGCGCAGGCTGTAATCAAGAAAATATTGGAAAGCAAGAAATAAGCATGGAAAATTATTATTCCGAAGCTGTAGAACTGCTCAAAAAACTCATTTCGACGCCCTCCATAAGTCGAGAAGAATCCGCTACTGCCGATATCATGCAGCAGTATCTGATCGATAAAGGATTTCATCCTGTGCGGAAAGAAAACAATGTTTGGGCATATTCCTTCATTTCGGATAAATTGCCCACGATATTGCTGGATTCCCACCACGATACGGTAAAGCCCGTTTCGTCGTGGACAATGGATCCATTCCAGCCTGTCGAAAAGGATGACAAACTCTATGGTTTAGGAAGTAATGATGCAGGCGCCTCCTTGGTAAGCCTGTTAATGACTTTCCTGCATTATGCCAAACAGACAGACCGGCCTTTTAATCTGGTGTACTCTGCCTCTGCCGAGGAAGAAGTATCAGGGAAACGCGGCATGGAAATAATCGTCCCTGAATTGGGTAAAATTGACCTTGCTATAGCTGGAGAGCCTACAAAAATGCAAATGGCTATTGCCGAAAAAGGGTTGCTGGTACTCAATTGTAAAGCCGTTGGCAAAACGGGCCATGCAGCTCGTAATGAAGGCATCAATTCCATTTACCTTGCGCTGGAAGATATTGAATGGTTTCGCACCTACCAATTCCCTGAAAAATCTGATATATTGGGACCGGTAAAAATGTCGGTAACCATGATTAATGCCGGAACCCAGCACAACGTTGTACCGCCTGAATGCACTTACGTTGTAGATGTACGCACCAACGAATTTTACTCGAACCAGCAGGCGCTGGACATCATACGCAGCCAGGTAAAAAACTCACAAATTACTCCCCGCTCTACACATCTTAATTCATCACAGATTGCAGTCGATCATCCCATTGTTAAACGGGGTCTTGAATTGGGATTGTCATACTTTGGCTCTCCGACCTCATCCAATCAAATGCTCATGCCGTTTACCTCAATAAAAATCGGTCCTGGCGACTCTGCACGTTCGCACAGTGCGGATGAATACGTGTATCTGGAAGAGATACAAAAGGGAATTGAGGTTTATATTAAGCTGCTGGATAATCTAATACTTTAGTTCTCGCAGATTTGCGCTGAGTTTAACGCAGAGTTTCGCAAATGAATATATATGAACGAAAATGAGCTTTCTTATAAGATCCGGGGAGCGGCTTTTAAAGTTCATACCGCTTTAGGAGCCGGTTTATTGGAGTCTGTATATGAAATAGCGCTGGCTTATGAACTTAAACTATTGGGATTAGAAGTTCAGACGCAGGTGGGAATCCCTATGGTTTACGCAGATATTAAATTTGATGCGGGATTCAGGCTCGATATTCTGGTAAACAACATGGTGATCGTAGAAATCAAATCTGTAGAAGCATTAAATGATATTCACCATAAACAATTATTAACCTACCTCAAGCTTTCAGGGAAAAAATTAGGTTTACTAATCAATTTTAATACTATATCTTTGAAGGATTCAATTGTACGAATAGTAAACAATTTATAAAACATACAGGAGTTCCAGTGTTTTGCAGAAAAACTTCGCGTAACTCTGCGAAAACTCTTGCGTAACTCTGCGAGAAACAACTTTATTATGAAACTTTGGGACAAAGGAACATCAGTAAATACCTGGATTGAACAATTTACCGTAGGCCGCGACCGCGAAATGGACCTATACCTTGCCGAATTTGACGTGCTGGGAACTATGGCTCATATTACCATGCTCGAAACTATTGGCTTAATTGATAAAGAAGAGCTGCCTATACTGAAAAAGGAACTGGTATCAATATACAATGAAATAAAAGTAGGTAAATTCGTTATCGAAGAAGGAATTGAAGATGTTCATTCGCAGGTAGAACTGATGCTTACCCGCAAGCTGGGAGACATGGGTAAAAAGGTTCATAGTGGCCGCTCCCGCAACGACCAGGTGTTGGTAGACTGCAAATTATTTATCCGTTCTGAAATCCAGAAAACCGTAGAATCGGTCAATCACTTGTTCGACGCACTCATTGAGCAAAGCGAAAAATACAAAGACTTTCTGATCCCTGGCTACACGCACTTGCAAGTGGCCATGCCATCATCCTTCGGCCTTTGGTTTGGAGCCTATGCTGAAAGCCTCACCGACGACATGCTTTTATTGCAGACTGCATTCAAAGTAGCCAATCAGAACCCATTGGGATCTGCCGCAGGTTATGGATCATCGTTCCCACTGAACCGTACACTCACAACCAAGCTCTTAGGCTTCGAAGACCTGAGTTACAACGTGGTATATGCCCAAATGGGCCGTGGAAAGACCGAGAAGATTGCTGCATTCGCCATGTCGTCAGTTGCTGCTACGCTTTCGCGTATGGCCATGGATGTATGTCTTTATATGAGCCAGAATTTTGCATTCCTCAGCTTACCCGACGAGTTTACAACGGGCTCGAGCATTATGCCGCACAAGAAAAACCCCGATGTATTTGAGCTTATCCGGGCCAAATGCAACAAAGTACAGGCATTGCCCAACGACCTTACCTTAATGCTTGCTAATCTTCCATCTGGCTACTTCCGCGATATGCAGATCCTGAAAGAAGTAATCTTTCCTGCATTTGCTGAGCTTCGCGACTGCATAGATATTGCCGCTTTCATGATGGACAAACTCAAGGTAAATACTTCCATTCTGAACGACGATCGTTACAAATACCTCTTCAGTGTTGAGGAAGTAAATAAACTCGTTCTGCAAGGCACTCCATTCCGCGATGCTTACAAGATTGTAGGCAAGGATATCAACGAAGGCATATTCAACCCTGAAAAGGCGGTCGCCCATACCCACGAAGGCAGTATTGGTAACCTTTGCAACAATCAGATTGCTGCAAAGATGTCGAAAGCACTGAGTGCTTTCAATTTTGATGCGATGGAAAAGGCTATTGCGACTTTACTGAAGGATTGAGATCATTCGCTTCTTCGTTCTTCTGAACGCTTGTTTCATTACTCTCAACCTGAATGACTTTAACGGTTACCGCATAGGGTTTGGGTCTGATCGCGTCGCCAAACTTTACTGCATATGCCTTGGTAACCTCGGCACCGAAATAAAGTATCATGGCTGAATAGTAGATCCATAAAATCAGCACGACCAGCGAACCGGCTGGGCCATATGCCGAACTCATATTGCCGAATTTTAGGTACAGCGTAATCCCATATTTACCAATCATGAAGAGAATAGCCGTAAATATTGCCCCTCCAATTACATACTTCAACGGTATATAAGCATCGGGTAATAATTTGTAAATAGACGCAAAAAGCAGCGAGACAATAAACAAAGTAACTGCCAGGTTGACGATATAAACAAGATAAACACTTACCCTGGGAAAGATTTCCTGCAGGTTTCCCATGAATCCTTCCAATATCCCGTTTAAAATAAGAAAGAGTATCATAAGCACTCCTAATCCGAAAATTATCAAAAAAGAAAGCAGCCGGGTTTTCAGCATGCGTTTAAACTCCCTGCCCTTTTTGATGCGAAGGTTCCAGATGATATTTATCGAATCGTGTATTTCGTTAAAGCCTGTGGTTGATGCAAACACCAGTGTTATAATACCCACAACAGCCATCAATGAATTGTCACTTAGCCTGGTGTTTTTAAGGATTTGCTGAATCTGCTCGGCAGCTTTATCGCCAATAAAGCCTTCTATTTGACTATACATTGTGCCTTCCACCGCCTGCCGGCCCCAAAAAAGATCGGAAATGAAAATAATGATCAATAACATGGGACCCAACGAAAACAGGGCATAATAACACAGCGAAGCGCTCAGCTTGGGAACATTATGTTTCGAAAATGCCTGTCCGGCTTCTTTCATAACTTGCCATAATTCTTTAACTTTTTTCATAGCCGCTTTATTTTACAGGTTATTCTTAATAATTAATATTCGTTCCAAGCAAGCGATAATGGATACTTGAAATATATGGATTCACTCAACCGGATACCCAATAAGATAGGTAACACTCAACCCATGCCTGCTTTTCATTTTTCCCGATTGCCAATGGTACTTGTTGGGCGTAACTTCGGTGGCTATCTGCAGTAGCTCGTTGGGCCGGTATAAGCGTATAATAGAAACTATGCCGTCCCAAATGGTGCAAAATGGAATGAAGGGAATAATATAGGTGAAAAATAATCTTGAAAAGCGAAAAGGCTTAAAAATTGGGGTAAACAAGAAGAATACAAGCGGATGACCGATCAAAATGAATACAATAGCAAGAATATTCTTATTGCCACCATCAAAAATGCCAATTCCCGATTTGGCATCAACCGCATTCTTCAATACTGCTTTTGCTGTACTTTTATCGAAATGGTGGAAGCCGGAAAAAATCGTCCTGAATCCCTTTAATGTGAACGGAACATCCGCCGCATCAACGGGCACATCAATGAATGAAATTGCCCCTTTGGTTTTCGCTTTTAAAAAGGCGTAAGCGTTTGTATTGGGGTATTTGTCTGTAAGAATGATTCTAATATCGGTATGGGAAAGTTGCTTCAGGTCATGTTGAATTTGCTCAATAGCGCCGCCTCCTCCCGAACATAAATCGATTACCTGGTTTGCTTTGGATTTACTCATTCCTTCAATTATTAATGGGACGATTGGCCTGTAAAAATCTACCTTGGTAATGAGGTAACGCAGATAGTCCGTCATGCTTTCTCTTATCACATGCGGAAACCATGAGAGGTCTTCAAATTCGAACAGGTAATTCCGTAGTTTCATAAGCGGTTTCTTTGAATAATAGACTCGAATACCTTTCCAAAGCCCTGGCGTCTAAAGTAGCCGAACGTATTGCAATATACATGTCCGGGCGGATCAGGTAATATCCGGTATTCGTAATCCCAAGTGTTTTGTAAATGATATCCGTTCCGGGCTCTTGTTTGATAAGGAAAGTTGTGAATTCATGCTTTTCGGCGAGCGATTTTATTTCATGGGTAAATTCATCGGCCATCACGAAAAGTGTAAATCCGGTTGTACTTAAAAGTTGAAAGGTGCTTGTAAGTTTGTTTTCAAGCCTGAACTCGACGTGGGGAAGTCGATAGCCAGATTTCGGTGCCGTAAGCGGAAATAATCTTTCCAAATCCGGGGTTGAACCGAAAGTAGGTTTATAACGGATGTCGATTTGGGAAATCGCTTTAAAAAACTGCAACCGCCATTTTTCATTATTTTCCAGTTTGGGGAAAATGCTTTTGAAAAACAGTTTCAGGGCAATTGTTCTAAAAAGCCTGGCTGCAATATTTGTTCTGGCAACCAATTTAAAAAACACGTCGGCATATCGCGCAAATCCCTTGGAAATACCCAGCCTTTCGCCGGAATAAGAATCAAGCAGTTCCGGTTTTGCTATTCCCTTTAGCACAAAAGCCAGTTTCCAGGCAAGGTTATGGCTATCCTGAAGTCCGGTATTCATGCCCTGTGCGCCCACTGGAGAGTTTACATGTGCCGAATCGCCGGCTAAAAAGCAGTTTCCTACCCGAATGGTGCGCGCATACTTTTGTTGCGAATGCGATACCGAAAACCAATCGCACTCGCTCACGTCAAAATGGAGGTTATTCCAATGACGGAAACCTTCCGAAACTGTTTCCAACGATATGTTTTCAGATTTTTTGATGCTATCAGGAAAGCTGCCATCCCCCCGCCATCGTTGGTTGGGTAATGGAAAAAAGCCCGCGACTGATTTTCCTGAAAAGGCAAAGGTAATTGCCCCGGAACGTATTTGTGATGCCGCTTTACAATCGAGTATATAAATGGGTTTTGGGTACGTTTTGCCCTCGAAAGGAATCTGCAGAAATTCCCGGATAGCGCTTTTACTTCCATCGGCGCCGATTAAATAGTTGGACACAATGGTTTGCATGTTTCCATCGGTCATCATCACTTCGGAGGTTATGCGGTTTGTATCATTTGTAAATCGCATAAACCGGACATTTCGCTCTACATAGCGACCGCGCTCTTTGAGGAAATTCAGCAATAGCTTTTCTGTTTTCGATTGTTCGAGCATGAGTAAAAACGGGAATTGCGACAGGTTTTTACCTATAGCTTTGATGGAAGTCCCTGCAATTCTTTTCCCACTAAAGAGAATATCTATTTCGTCGGCAACAATGCCTTCCTTTATAGCTTCGCTTGAGATTCCCATTTGCTCAAGGATTTCAAGGGTGCGGGCCTGCACAATCAGCGCTCCTGAATGTTGGGATGGAGCGGAGTTTTTATCGATAATCCGAAACGGAATCCGGTGGATAGCCAGCTGGCAAGCCATCATGAGACCTGTCGGTCCGGCGCCAACAATCAGTACTTCAGTTGTATTATGTGGTGTGTGTTCCATATCCGTTTGTTCTCCCAACAATAAGAAAGCGGAAGAACCGCCTTTTCTGAAGCATATAAGTATGGATGTTTGCCTTTTCGAGTAGATGTTTTAGTTCGGCCTCTTTAAATGCCCTGAGTACGGAAATGGGTCCATCGTTCTTTGCCAGCGGTGTTCCGTTTAATACACGTGTAAACAACCATGCGCTATAGTAGGCCATTCTGCTTCGCTCCAGATCGTTAATCACGAATCCGGTGGTTACTTTTTCCTTGAAATAAGCGAGCAGTTTCAAGAGTTCGTTATCATCCAAATGGTGACAAAACAAGGAACAACATACAATATCAGCAGATGTTTCCTGATCAAGAAATTCGCGGTAATCGGCAGCAACGCCTTTAATTTCAGGATAGGTACTGCAATGCTTTCCCAAATAGCCGATTACATTGCTATTCATATCAACACCAGTTAGCCGAACACTGAACCTGTTTACTCTGGCCCAATCTGCAATAGCCCTTAACGTGTCGCCACTTCCGCACCCCAGATCGACGATGTGGTAGGCTTTACTTCGATCGGTTACCAACTGTTTTATGCCATCCAGTGTAATGACATGTCCTCCGGTGTTTCTGTTCAAAACATCAAGCTCCTGCAGGTTCCGGTAAAGTAAATCCTGCGGAATATCCGATTCATCAAGCCATTCGTTTTCGTACGAGCGATTGTCAAATCTTGTGCTCATCCGTTAACTTTTAAGGGATGGATACAACTTTGTGTGCAACCGGATGAGGAATTAACTTAGCTGAATCCTTCGTTTCATGCGGGTTTGATTTCTCTAATCGGTTCGAGACATAGTGGAGCAGTGCCGTTTCGATACTTAATCCCGGGCCAAATCCAATAGCAAATATGGTTTCATCATCCGCATGCCTGGCCTGCATAATTTCTTCCAGCACAAAAAGAATGGTTGGCGACGACATGTTTCCGTATTCAGAAAGCACTTTATAGGAATACTGCATTTCAGCATCGCTCAGTTGCATGTGTTTTTTAATGGAATCGAGTATTTTTTTACCTCCGGGGTGTATGGCCCATTTATCAATAAAAGTAGGATCGGTTCTGAATTTCGCACCTGCCCTGATTATAATATCATCCACCTCGTTGCCGATAAATTCAGGGATACCCGCATCAAGCACCATTTCGAAGTTCGCCGGTGTAATATTCCAGCCCATTAAACTTTTCCCTTTGTTAAGCAGCAGGGAATAAAATCCATTAATGGACAACCCTGACAAATGATTTCTTTTTGCCGCCTGGTCTGATACAACCACTACCGCAGCGGATCCGTCGCCAAATATGGTATTGGCCAATAAATTATCGTTATTGTGAATTGCCCGGAAATGTAAAGTGCATAATTCAACACAAACAATCAGCACTTTCGCATTTTCGTCAGTTTGAGTAATCATATCGGCTAGGCTTAACGCCGGAAAAGCAGCATTGCAACCCATAAAATTGATGGCCGTATGAGAAACATCCTCGGGTAAATTCAATTGCTCAATTAACGCAGCGCCCAAGCCCGGAGCATAAATTCCGGTGCAGGTAACGGTGATCAGGTGGGTGATTTGAAAATCTGACATGCTGGTTTTCAATTTCCTGAACGCCTTACTTATGGAGGCAATCGCCAGAGGAGCTGCTTTTTCTTTGAACACGTTTACCCGTTGCGTAACATCTGGAATAGGTTGATTGGCATCGAAAAAGCTGGTCTGTTTATTCCCGAAATCCGGTAAAACGGAATAACGCGTTTGGATACCGCTGTTGTGGAACAGAATATTCAGCTTATGAGAAGCTTTATCGTCGTTGTACGCAGCTTTCATAAACTCCAGAATTGTACTTTGTTTTGTACCATAAGATGGCACCGCTGTTCCTATAGAGATGATTGTACTCATGCTAAAACCAGGTATAATAATTATTTAAAATAAGCACCAGAAAATAGAGATTCATGGTTGAGGATGTAAGCAGGTTCATGGTCATTGTATTCTCAAAATTGGCGTTATCCGTATTCTTTCTCACTTTGGCAAACCAAACAGACAAATCAATAATTACAGGCAACATCAGTATGATAAACAGCAATATCGCAATCTGTTGCTGCTTAAGATTGAAATAATAACAGAGAAGCAGGGTGGCAACAGCAAATAGTATCCCTGAGAAAATAAAGGTCCCGTTGTATCCGAGTTTGTAGCTCATGCTGGTTACGCCATCGTTTTTATCGGCTTCGTGCTGGTAAATCTGGGTTAGCGGATAAACACTGCCCATAAATAAGCTGGCCACGCTCATGCAGATGATGTTGTTGAAAGTGAAGAATTGAGCCAGCGAAAACTTAGAAATTGCAGAAGAAGCCATGAGATAAACAAAAGCACCCTGGAACAGGAACACAGTTAGAAATCCAATCACAGCGTATTTCTTCAACCTGATATTCCGGTAGCTGTAAGCCCGGGAAATCAGCATGAAAATTAAGACGAACAACGAAAAATTATACGAAATTAATAACCCGCTCAACACAGCCACAACATCCATCAGAAGTGTGACTTTGTACAAATTACGCGAAACTTTGGGCGGGTATTTCAATCCGCCTATACTGCCCGTATCCCTGTCCTGATAACTATTGTACCCATTGCTCGATGGGAAAACAAGTAAATGCAGAATAACAAATGCAACAGCCGTTGTGCCCCAATTAATAGTATTTGCCTGGCTAAGCGCTAATAAAAATACAGGCATCAAAAAGAACGAGAAAGGCAACCGCAAGTGTTTTACCGTGCTTTTATCAAACCACGAAAAGACAGAAATATCCTTCATTTTCATTTCGCAAGCAGATTGAAAAAGCCAATTTAATTCATATCAGCCTGCCATGAATTACATGATTATTGAAAAAGATTACATAATTCGGGGAATTGGCGCTATTTTAAGTTGTAGAACGATTGCCTTTAAACCAGGTAAGATACTGCCGTATTTTACAACGCTTTTACTGTTTCTAAGGTTTTACCTTATACGAGGTTACCAGGAGCAGTTTGTGCATTCGGTTGGTAAAGCTCGATATATGTGAGATATTTTTTATGCTTCACTGCATTTCTTGTCGCATAATCAATTGTTATGTATTTTTGCCAATTTATTTACAGAGATATGCAAAATAAGAACGATCAGACTTCGCAAGCAATAGCCAGCGATATAGCCAGTAAAACGATTTTCTCTATTTTACTGACCATAAGCTTTTCACATCTTCTTAACGATACCATTCAATCGCTGATTCCTTCTATTTATCCCATAGTGAAGCATTCGTTTCACCTAAACTTTTCACAGATAGGTATTATAACCCTGGTTTTTCAATTAACCGCCTCTTTATTTCAACCGCTCGTTGGCTTGTATACCGATCGCAAACCGCAGCCCTATTCGCTAGCCATTGGAATGGGGTTTACATTAACTGGTCTTATCCTGTTGTCGCAAGCAACAAGTTATGCAATGCTTTTGGTTTCGGTAGCGGTTATTGGGACCGGATCTTCGATCTTTCATCCCGAAGCATCCAAAGTAGCATATATGGCTTCCGGTGGTCGCCGGGGCCTGGCTCAATCCATTTTTCAGGTGGGCGGTAATCTGGGTGGATCATTGGGCCCTATACTCGCAGCTATGATTATTGTTCCGTTTGGGCAGTCCAGTATTCTCTGGTTTTCAATCCTCGCGCTTATTGCAATTGTTGTGCTTCTTAATGTGGGGAATTGGTATACCCACCATATGAACTGGCGAAAGAAAGTATCTGCTGTTGAATCCACGTCTTTGTTATCAAAAACAAAAGTAGCCTGGTCGGTGGTCATCCTACTGGTACTTATCTTTTCCAAATACTTTTATATGGCCTCCATCACCAGCTATTTTACTTTTTACCTTATCCATAAGTTTAATGTATCTGTGCAATCGTCGCAATTGCATCTGTTCGTGTTTTTGTTTGCAGTGGCTGCCGGAACACTCCTTGGTGGACCAATAGGTGATCGTGTAGGCAGGAAATATGTTATCTGGTTTTCCATTCTAGGGGTAGCTCCTTTTACCTTGCTTCTGCCTTTTGCTAACCTCTTCTGGACTACTGTTCTTAGTGTCGTAATCGGTGTTACGCTTGCCTCAGCATTTTCAGCGATTCTGGTATATGCACAGGAACTTATTCCGGGCAAAATAGGCATGATATCGGGACTATTCTTTGGTTTTGCCTTTGGTATGGGAGGATTGGGTTCGGCGCTCCTGGGTATTTTGGCCGATAAAACAAGCATTGACTATGTGTACCATGTTTGCGCATTCTTACCGCTTATCGGAATTATTACCGTTTTTCTGCCTGATATTGGAACAAAAAGGAAGTAGGCATAGAAAAGTGTTAGGATAAAGGATTAAAAAACATTAACTATTGAGGAAGCTCTTAATTTTTAGTCTTACTTGAACAAGACCTCATACAAAACAAAAAGCCGCGTTAACTTTGGTTACTGCGGCTTTATAAAATATCATCTGTTGTTTAGGCTATCACTCTCGCCTATCGTGGAGTAAGGTATTAAAGATATCCACTTAACAAAAAAAGCTACCTAATAAGGCAGCTTTCCAGCGGAGAGCGAGGGATTCGAACCCCCGGTCCAGTTACCCGGACAACAGTTTTCGAGACTGCCACAATCGACCACTCTGCCAGCTCTCCGTTTAAATAAGTCGCAAAAGTAATGGAAATATTTAATTTCTGAAAAATAAATAGCACAATCATAAATTAAAAAGGGAGCTTTCGCCCCCTTTCGTTAATCCCTCTTACTATCTTTTTTAGCTTTTTTCTCAGCCCTTTTTTCTTTTAAGCTTTTTTCGGCTTCTTTCTTTTGTAATTTTTCTTTTCCCGATGATTTATCTTTTGACATAATGGATAAGTTTTAGTTATAAGTAATTTTATAATAAACTGTTTGAAATATACTAAAAATAACACCAATTTGATCTTTTAATGATAAATTATTTTGTTCTTTTGCAACACAAAAATAAACAACCAAAGCATGAAGGGACAAAACAGGAGCGATGTTAAACCGGGGAATTTAGTTGGCATTGTTACCAAGGAAAATCAACTCTCGCGCGAAATAACCGAAGGTATTGTGCAGGATATTCTTACAAAAAGCTTGTATCACCCGCATGGAATCAAGGTGCGCCTTACTACCGGCGAGGTTGGAAGGGTAAAAATCGTAAAATAAAACGTTTCATTTAAAATAGTTAAGAATTGATGCAGGATTAGATTACCTTTGCACACATTTTTAATCTGTACAAATTTGAAAACGTTCTCTGAATTAAGCATTTCTGACTTTTTTGTAAAAGCGCTTACCGAAAACAACATCATAACGCCTACCGAAATACAAAGTAAAGCAATCCCGTTTTTGCTCGAAAAAGGCACCGATTTCATTGGCCAGGCACAAACAGGTACCGGGAAAACGGCTGCTTTTGGGCTTCCAATATTGCATAACATTAACCCTGATAACCCCGTAGTTCAGGCATTAATCCTTTCACCAACCCGCGAATTGGGGCAACAAATAGCCAAACAATTGTTTCGTTTTACCAAATATGCCCCAAAAAAGATTTTTGCAGAGGCCGTGTATGGCGGTGCCTATATAGATGAACAGATTCAGGCATTGAAAAGGCCAACTCACATTGTTGTGGCTACTCCCGGCCGTTTAATCGATCTCCTGGAGCGCAAAGCAGTTAACATAAGCAATATTAAAACACTGGTACTTGACGAAGCAGACGAAATGCTCAGTATGGGTTTTAAAAATGAACTCGAAAGCATTCTCAGGCAAACAAACGGTAAACGGTCAACATGGCTTTTTTCAGCCACCATGCCGCAGGGCATCCAGGCTATTATTAAAAATTACATGTCGCCCAATGCCTACAGAATTGAGGTGAGCAAACGCGATGTGATTAATAAAAACATCGAACACCAGTTCGTCATCTGCGATCCGGAAGAAAAAACAGGAATTCTGCTGCAATTTTTGAAAACACAGGGAGCCAACAGAGGTATCATTTTCTGCCGTACCAAAATGGGAGCGCAGGCATTGGCTACAGAACTCTCAGAAAAAAACATTGCTGCCGGTGCCATTCACGGCGATTTATTGCAGAAAGAGCGCGACAAGGTTATGCGCGCCTTTAAAAACAAAAAATTAAAAATTCTTATTGCTACAGACATTGCCGCCAGGGGCATTGATGTTGCTAATCTCTCGTACGTCATTCACTATCAACTTCCTGAGCAAGCTGCATACTACACGCACCGAAGCGGCCGTACAGCACGGGCTGGTAATACCGGACTGTCCCTTAGTTTCATCAATCAAACAGAATTGATAGAGCTTAAAAAGATTTCCAAAGATTTAAATTTCCCACTAAAGGAAGTTCGACGCTATTGAGCACCTGCATTGAAGTATATACCGACGGCAGTTGCCATACACAGCGCAGGACCGGAGCCTGGGCTTCGGTACTCATGTACAATGGTAATAAAATGGAGTTAACTGGCGAATGTGCTGAGACCACTCACAACCGAATGGAATTAATTGCTGTAATTGAGGCTGTTCAGTATGTGGATGAAAATAAAATGTTTGCGCCTATTGTTGTATATACCGATAGCCAGTATGCATCCCTTATTCCTGAAAGAAAGGACAAAATAAAGCGAAGAAATTTCAGGACCAACAGGGGAACAATGATGCAAAACGCAGATCTTATTGAAAAGCTAATTCACCAAATTGAAACGCACGACATTCGGTTTATTAAAGTTAAAGCACATCAGAGATGCAGTGATGCCATTACATTGCTTAACACCGAAGTGGACAGGATGGCGCGGGAATTAGTACGTAAGCAGGTTAAGACCGGGAAACAGGAATAACCTAGGCCGACTGAGAATTTAGCTCAGAATTTCGGCTACCATGGGCGTCCAGTTTTTGCTGAATATTTTCACGTACTGTATCCGAAAGGTCGTCGTACGAGAAATTACCAGGATAAACAGGCTTCATAAATTCAACATATATGCGGCGAAATGGGATAGGAAAAATCCTGCCCCGGGGCATTGCTTCGAAAGCGCCGTGTATAGATACCGGCACAATGGGAACGTTCAATTCGCGGCTTAGTATTGCAAAGGTCTTCTTGAAATCGCCCAGTTTGCCATCGCGTGTGCGCGTTCCTTCAGGGAAAATAATCAGGTTTTTCTTCTTTTTCAATACTTCGGCCATTTTTTGGATCGATTCCTTTAAGTTACGGTTTAAGTCCATAATGATAATGTTGTTGCGATTGGCCAGGAACTTGAGCAAGGGATTGCGAATATGCTTCTCTTTTGCATAAAAGAACGTTTTTCGCATTTGGGTATACTTAAGGAAGGATGCTACAAAGAGTGCATCGAGAAAGCTTTGGTGATTAGGAACAATAATGCACGGTTCATTCGGAATATTGGAAGCTCCTTCACCTTTGAACCGGAAAAAAAGCTTAAAAAATAAATGCGAAAGCTTTACAGCAATATTACCGGTAATCCAGGTTGACGGAAGCTTTATATTTATTTTCTGCTTGAGAATATGCGACCAGTTAATCTTCTCGAAGGTCAGATGTTTCTTATGCTCATGCAGGTATTCTGCCAGTTTAAGTACGTTTTCAAATCGTGTAAGTTGCTCCATTTCAATGGATACACCAAAAGAAGTTTCAATGAATACCTGCAAACCAACACGTTCGAGCGAGTCGAGCGCCAAATCGGTGATGATATGCTGATCGGGACGAATCTCAATTTTCTTTTCCTCCAGAAGATAATCTTTTAACAAGTGGTATTCTTCCAGTTTCACCTCTTCTGCGGGTTCTGCTTTTTTTACCGTTTCATTGGCCATTGCAGGCAGCAAATACCGTTGTATCTTGTCCAAACGTGTTCGTGGGAGCTCAGTTTCGCATACCGAAAGCTGCATAATCATCTTATATGAGGCAACCGATTGATTGTACTGCGGCAAAACAGTACGCGTAAGGTATTGCTCAATATCAGCTATACTTAATTCTCTGGCTTTGTCCAAATCAGGAACTACAATGGCTCTTATTCTGTCGCCATCCTGGAAAACACCTACTTCGCGTATTACAGGACTTATTGTAGCAAAATGCTCTTCAATTTCGGCAGGATTCACTTTCTTTCCGTTCGAAAGTACCATTATTTCTTTCTTGCGACCCGTTATATATATGTATCCTTTATCGTCAACATAGCCCAGATCGCCAGTATAAAGCCAGCCTTCCTTTAGTACTTCGGCGGTTGCTTCTGGCTTACCATAATAACCTTGCATTATATTAGGCCCAGCTACAACAATTTCGCCATCCTTGATCTGCGTTTTAACACAAAACAGTAGAAACCCAGGCGAGCCAATCTTCCACTTTCCCGGATGTGTGAACGAAATCATTGGAGAAGCCTCTGTCATACCGTAACCATCAAGTATTTCAAAACCCAACGTACGGAAATCACTGGCAACTCCAGTATCGATACCGGCCCCGCCGCTAACCATATATTTTACGTGACCTCCAAACTTATTATGTACGCTGGAAAAGATAAACCGGGAAAAACGCTGCGAATTTACCTTGCGTGCAATATAAAAAAGGAATTTAGCAACGGCACTACGCGAAACCTTATCCATAATTCCCTTCCGGATGGAAGCGTAAAGACGCGGCACACCAATTATAATGGAAACCTTGTTATCATTGAGCGTTCGGATAATATCCTCGGATGCCATAGATGGGCTTATTGCTACAGTTGCATTTACATAAAGCGGAATGATTAAAGAGCCCATGAGTGGAAGGACGTGATGCAATGGCAATAGCATAAGTACATTGTCGTAATCGTTGAAAATAGGAATGTGCTTACTAACTGCGTCAATATTAGCCTGAAGGTTTTTGTACGAAAGCATTACACCTTTAGCCTTACCCGTTGTGCCGCTTGTATAAATAATAACGGCAGAGTCTTCAGGGTTTTTCCCGAACTCAATTTGCTCAACATGGGTTGTGGCATGCAAAGGCTCCAGCTCATCAATAATAATTATTTCCGGTATATTTTCGAGGCCTTGTACAGCTTCGCTTACAACGGCCTTCTTAGCTGCTGAACAAAAGATTACCGAAGGTTGACAATCGTTTATAACGTAACGCACATCGTTCAATACCGATAAAAAATCGAGCGGAACAGGAATCATCCCGGCATTCCAGATTCCAAAAAATGCATAAGCCCATCCCTCGCGGTTCTCGCTATAAATAACAGCCCGGCCTTGCTTTTCTGCTAATTTTTCTGAAAATAGAAGTGTTTTTTGGATTAACTCATTGTAAATTACAGCCCTCTCCCCAATGCGCAACGCATGTTTGTTGCTCGATTTTATAATCATCCCTCTCCTGTTTATCGTGCAAAGGTAACTTTTTTATTTTTAACAGTGATTGGAAGTAAATGTTTATGAATGACCCTGTTTATGGATTAAGGCCATGCAAAACAGGGGAAATAACTGCATAAAAAAAGGCCTTACTCACGTAAGACCTTACAAAATAAATGTTTTATCTAGTATAATATTTTATGCTAATTTAACATTTACAGCATTCAGTCCTTTTCTTCCTTCTTGAAGGTCGAAAGTTACTTCATCATTTTCTTTGATGCGGTCTTTTAAACCAGATGAATGTACAAAATACTCTTTTGAAGTTTCTGCATCCTTGATAAAACCGAAACCTTTGGTTTCATTAAAAAATTTAACTGTTCCTTTGTTCATTGTGATAAAATTAATTTGGTGCAATTTACTAATTTATGTTTAGTTAGTAGTCAACAGACAGAAATTTTTCTGTTGATAAAGTGAAGGTAAAAAATAAACTGAATTTTTAACACCTGAAACTGAATTTTTTTGCATAAATATTTTCGATAAAATAGCTTCTCAATTGCCAAACCTGCCGCTGCTCCTACTGTATAGCAAATTATATCGCTCCATAAAAAACCAAATCCCAAAATCAGTCCACCCATAGTTGTTGACCGGATCGCATCAATCCACGAGGCATGATAAAGCTGGCTAAGCTCGATTACTACAGAGAATAAGACAGTAACACCAGCAACATACACCGTGCTCTTGCGTCTGAAGAGGAAGCCTATTCCCCAAAACACCATCAATGCCCATAATACGTCACCCAGATACAAATGAACCCATTGGGGCGCCGCTGTTATACGACGTGATAATAAGCCTAAGGCAATGGTGAAAAGGATTAATGCGAAATACAAAAACCTGTTCCGAAGCATAACAAGCTGGATTTATGTTAGAAAGAAAAAATATTGGAACAAACTGCTTAAATATTCAAACAATTGGCGTAAATTTAAGAAACATACATCCAAAACCAACAATTTACTACAACACTAACTTCTAATTACTACAAAATGAAGAAAACTAAACGATTATGGATTCTCATTGGGATCGTGGTATTGTTTAATCTTATCATGTTCCTCACCCGCTGGGGTGGCGAAAAGGTTCAGCTCTACGTGGGCGATATTATACCTTCCGTTTGTGCGCTCATTTCCTCCGTTTGTCTTTTTATTACGTTCAGGAAATTTAAAGAATACGACGCTGCAAAAATTGCCTGGATGTTAATATTTATAGGTATTCTGCTCGACTTTATTGCTGAAACGACCTATGCCGTGCTTGAAATTGGTCTTTCGGTAGATATTAATGAGGTGTTCCCTACCATTGCAGATTATATCTGGTGCTCTGCTTATGTAGCACAGTTTGCCGGCCTGATTGTAATGTACGTGGGCTATAAACGTTCGGGTTTTTCCATGGGAAATACCAAAGTTTACAGTATTTTAGCACCTTCCATATTGATCGTTCTTTCCGTTGTGATTTACTTTGTTTTAGTTCCAATAATTAGGGACACAGAAACGCAAACGATCGAGAAAGTTTTCTATTTATTCTATCCCGTAGGCGACCTCTTTATTGTAATTCCAGCATTTATACTGATGTACATCACAAGCCTTTTCGGGAAAGGCGCTATATCGCGTCCATGGAAATACCTTGCTATTGGTTTTACCTTTTTTACTTTTGCCGATCTAATATATTCTTACCTGAGTTGGGAAGATAATTATCAAACCGGTAATATTATTGATATTGCCTGGAATGCAGGTTATCTGCTCATTGGTTTATCAGGTTTATACCAGGTTGAATTGATAGAATCAATTGAAGGAGGTGCAAAATGACAATTTACCAAAATAAATATACACAGGCCGTATTTGAAATACTTGAACCATTGCTCGGTAAGTCTATGGCCCAGGGCGCTGTAAAGGCCCAGATTAAAGCTATCGGTAGTTCAGAAGAAACTCTGACGTTGAGCGATCTTCCCAAATTGAGTGAAGGCGTTAAGAAAGGACTAGTTATATTTATCGGCTCAGATGCCGCACAAAAAGTAGCTGCACAAATAGTAAAACTGAAATAACCATTTTACCAATAAATCAGTAATCAATGAAGACCGTAAAAACAGCAATTTGTTTATTCTTTGTCCTGGCATTGATCCAGGCGCAACCTTTAAAAGCACAGGAAGCAGACAGTACCGATAAGATTAGCCTTGATGTAAATGCCGATCTTGTAAGTCGATACATCTGGCGTGGGCTCCCTTCTAGCTTAACTCCTAATATTCAGCCCTCGGTAACACTGGGGTATAAGAATTTTTCGGCGCAAGTTTGGGGTTCTTATGGACTTTCGCAACCGTATGCCGAATTCGATGTGAATCTGTCTTATAACATTGGTGCTTTCACGCTTTCGGTATGGGATTATTATGTAAATGCCGATGAAGCAACAGCTACACATTACTTCAATTTTTCGGACACAACGCTTCATTCCGTCGAAGGCTCCTTAACCTTCAATGGTACAGAAAGTTTTCCTATATCGGTAACATTGGCGACCTACTTATGGGGCGATGATAAAGATGAAGAAGGCGATAATAATTACTCCACTTACCTCGAATTGGGATACGAAAGAAGTATTGGCCCAACTAACCTGAAGCTGTTTGCGGGAGGAACATTTGGCGCTGGTTATTATGCCTCGAAAGCAGCGTTGGTAAATATAGGATTAGCAGCAACCCGTAATCTGCAACTAACAGAAAAAACTGCGTTACCTTTGTCTGGTTCGCTAATCGTTAACCCGGATTCCAAGAGTGTGTACTTCGTATTTGGAATAACATTTTAAGATGAAAGTCAACGAATTACGCGGATTACACGAATTAAAAAGAATAATAAGCGTAATTCGTTGATCAAAAAGATTATTCACAACCGGCTTTCGAGAAATAAATGACGATATACGGGTAATCACGCGGTACTTTGTTCGTGCAATCGCAATAAACGTCATCCGGCTCTTTCATGTCTTTGCTCAAAAAGGCGAATTTATTAAGGCATAACACGAGCGTCCGTTTATCAATCGATTTAATAACAAACTTAAAGTAGTATTGCAATATACTTATAGACAAGGTATTGTTAACAAACGTAAAATTCCCGTCCACCCATTTTTGAAATTCGTCTTCCGAGTTTGCACCTTTATCGATGAATAGCGATACACGCTTGGCATTGGTAAAAATGAGCGATTTAGGCAAGGTATCCTGTATGTTGTCGTCTGCCATCATCTTTGCCATTTCGTAGGTGCTTGGAGATGCGTTTATTTGTATGGAATCGAGAAACCAGTTTGTGGAAGTGAGCCTTTTTTGAACTTTTTCAGAGGCATTGAGCACAAAGCTCATGTCAGTGCGCTCCCGAACTACTACAGGCACCTCGCGAATAATGGTTTTGATGGTGGTTTTGAAGAAAGCCTTGGCTACATTCGTTACGTCGGTTGCTGAATAATACTCTCCGCCTGTTTTTGATGCAAGAAACATAAGCTGATCCTCAGCCGTTTTATCTTTCAACAGATCATAACCGATACACTCTGTTTGAAATACCGATTTGCGTGAGTTCAATTCGTTGAATGCCTCATATACATTATCGTCGCTACGTCCATCACTTAACAGAATGATAATTGGCTTCGATCGTTTATTGATTTGCGAATGTGATTTCAGGTATAAACTACCCGTTTTAAGGGCTGCGCCAATGCGGGTTCCTCCCCAGGGTTTCAGTTTGTCGATAAACGTAAATAAGTTGGTTCGGTCGGTAGTAAAATCGAGCCGGAAAGGAACAGCATTGTCCTTATCGCCAGTGAATCCCATAATTGCAAATTCCGTATTACAGGGCAACATCATGGTGATGATTTGTTTGGCGGCACTCTTCACCGAATCCATTTTAAGACCCTGCATACTGCCCGACGCATCAATAAGCAGCAGAATGCTTCGTGATGTTTGGTTTGTTTGTGCTTTCCCGGGTAAAACAAGGAACAAAGCCGATAAGAGGATAATAGAACGGAGGATCGGGCTGTTAATTTTCATTTAAATATATCTATAAGGTCAAAAATAGAAGTTTTTATTTGCGTTTCCGATTATTTGGGGATGAAAAATAATTATCTCTAAGAAAATTATATGCTATCGCTCGCCTGTTACAATTTGTTACAATTCTGAAAAAAGTCCTTTACATCTCTGCTGTTCCTTTGCTTCAGAAATTAATAAATACAACATGAGCAAAGCAATAGCAATTCTTTTATGGTTCTTGTTACCTGCCATCGCTGCCTCCCAAAATTCAGGGGCTAAGCCTGCCACATTAAACGAGTGCATCGATGCTGCCTTACATTATAACCCCAGCATCAGTGAAGCCCAAAATGAAGTAAGAATCGCCGAACTATCTTACAAAACTGCTGAAGGAGGCTTGTATCCAACTGTTTCAGCAGACGCTTCCGGCGGATTATCGGACACATACAGACTGGGGAATAACTACCGTACCGGAAATGCCTCGATCACAGCCAATCAGGTTATATGGCAGAAAGGAAATGTAAGGGCTTCTATTAATGAAGCGGGAAATATGCACAAATCTGCTGAGCTTTCGCTAAAGTCAAAGCGTGCGGATATAACATGGGCTGTTAAAACTGCTTTTCTGAACTGCTTACTTCAGGATCAGCTGTTCTCCGTAAGTCTCAACAATGTGTCCAAAGCCAGATTATTCCTGGAATATGCCAGAGAGCGATACAAAATGGGAGTAGCGCGGAAATCCGATGTGCTAAAGGCCGAAAGCGATCTCTCTCAAGCCGAATACGAAAGTGCAAACTACAAGAACAAAGCCAGTCAGTCAAGAAACGAACTTGTTATGCTTACCGGCCTGTCACAGGATAATCTTGTTAGTCTTGAACAGCCGGTATGGAATGAAGGGCTTGCAATTTCAGCATACGACAGTCTTCTGGACCTTGCTATAAAAAACTATCCCGACTTGCTTGCTCTTCAAAACATGGAATTAGCTCAAAAGGAGAGAACGCAGCAAGCAAATGCCGCAATGTATCCCCAGCTAAGTGTAAAAGGCGGATACGATTGGAGCTATAATCCCGTCCTCAAGGATCAAAAAGGGTGGTACACTGTTGCAGCTCTTCGCTGGGACATATTCAGCGGAAATGCGCGTCGCCATAGGGCGCAAGCTGAGATGGTGCGGGAATTGGTTTACAAAAATCAAACGGAACAGCTTAAAACCTTCCTCGTGAAAGAAATCAGCAATACACTCATTGCTATAAAAGAGGCAGAAGAGAAGATAGCACTTTCACTTCGGCTCATGGCCTCAACTTCCGAAAACCTCGAAATAGCTAAAGGACAGTACCAGGCCGGTACAGGTTCTATGCTCGAATTAACCGATGCCAGGATCGATGACCTGTCGGCCAAACAAAAAAATATTCAGGCTATTGCTGCATATCAGCTGGCCATAGCCAATCTCGAACGATTAACAAACAGTACATATGACATCTAAAAAATTATTAAGTGCATTCCTTGTATCGGGCACATTGCTTTTAAGCGCATGTGCAGATAAAAATGCAGGTGAGTCAAGCTTCGAAACAGTTCCTGTTCAACGTAAGTCAATAAGCTCAACCATTATGGCTACAGGTATTATTAAACCAAAGGTAGGAGCAGAAGTTCGCGTTGGATCCCGTGTTTCAGGAATTGTAGAAAAGCTCTACGTGAAGAACGGCGATGAAGTGAAAAAAGGGCAGCTGCTTGCGCGTATAGATGACGCAGAACTCTCAGCACGGTACCGTCTTGAAAGAGCGAATCTGCTAAATGCGCAAACAGCTTCAAAATATGCCAAAATTGAAATGGACAGAATGAAAGGTCTTGCAGCTAAAGACTTTTCATCTGCCCAGACATTGGATAATGCCGTAAAAGAATATGAAATGGCGTTTGCCAGGGTTGAAAGCAGCGAAGCATCTGTTGATTATGCCTCCACGCAACTCGGATTCACAAAG
This sequence comes from Bacteroidales bacterium, assembly GCA_036261135.1. Lineage (GTDB taxonomy): Bacteria > Bacteroidota > Bacteroidia > Bacteroidales > JAAUTT01 > JAAUTT01. The sequence continues at coordinate 65,117 of DATALJ010000163.1, read as the reverse complement.
ATATTCGCGCCTATATCTGGGGTAATCGGCTCTGTATCTACCCAGGAGGGCGAAACTGTATCCGCGGCATTTGCAGCACCCACTTTCGTTACCATTATCGACCTCCACCGCATTGAAGTATGGACGTATGTGGACGAAACGGATATTGGCAAAGTAGAAACCGGACAGAAAGCTACATTCACCGTCGATACCTACACAGGAGAACGCTTCGAAGGCACTGTATCTGCTATATATCCAAAGGCAGAAATCCGCGACAATGTGGTGAATTATATTGCCATTGTTGAGATTACCAACAGCAAAGGCAAAATCCTGCGTCCGGAAATGACGGCATCGGTGACTATTCAAACCAGTGAGTCCAGCAAAGTTTTAACTGTTCCCAGCCACGCTGTAAAGAGGAAAAATGCTGAAAGCGTGGTATATGTTCTCGAGAAAGGCAGGCCTGTTATGCAAAAGATTAAAACCGGAGTGAAAGGAACTCAACTCACCGAAGTGGTTGATGGATTAAAAGAAAACGACAGAATAATCATTAACAGCGAATCGCTCACTAAATAATAAAGTCATGATACAATTAAAAAATGTAAGTAAAATCTACAGCAATAAAGGCCAGAAAGAGGTACATGCTGTAAAAAATGCAGACCTCGTCATTCAGAAAGGCGAATTTGTTGCCATTATCGGTCCTTCAGGTTCCGGGAAGTCAAGTATGATGAACATCCTGGGTTTGCTCGACCGACCGACATCCGGTGAATACTATTTCGAAAACAGGGATGTAAACACGCTCTCAGAAGATGAGCTTGCTGCTATTCGCAATAAAAAGATCGGCTTTGTATTCCAGAAGTTTCATTTATTACCTCGTACTACAGCTCTCGAGAATGTTGAGCTTCCCTTATTGTATACCGATAAAAAAAACATCCGTGCTTTGGCAATGGAAGCTTTAAAACAGGTAGGCTTGTCCGACCGTGCAAACCATCGTTCTAACGAGCTCTCGGGCGGTCAGCAACAACGTGTTGCTATAGCACGTGCCCTTGTAAACGAACCTGATGTGATCTTTGCCGATGAACCTACCGGAAATCTCGACTCAATTGCAGGCCAGGAAATCATAAAGATATTTAAAACGCTCAATTTCTCTGGTAAAACAATTATCCTGATTACGCACGACCAAACAGTAGCGTCATATGCAGACAGGATCATCAGGATACAGGATGGGGAGATAAACGCACACCCCTGAATCCCCTGAAGGGGACTTGGCGATCGTACCTGAATGAAAGGCTGTGTGCTTCATCCTAAATGTCATTCCGGCGCAGGCCGGAATGACACGTCGATAGTACGCTAAATGCTTCCTATACACTAACGATGGGCGTAGTCTCCGACTACGCCACTACGGAGCACAGCCAGCCCTGTAAGGGCGTTATAACTCAACCCAGGACGAAGCCCTGGGCTACAAACACAGCTCCAAAGCACCACGATGTAAGCTTGGTCGAGGAAGACCTCATATCTGGTGCCATTTGGAACATACACTCAGAACGTCATCCGTTTTAATACATAACGTTTTAAAAACTCAATCATGAATAAAAAAGAAATACTATCAGGCAGTTTCCGCATACTGAAACGAAACAAAATGCGAACATTCTTTATGATCCTTGGAATTATAATAGGTATAGCTTCTTTAAGCATTACTTTCACCATTGGCAAAGGCATTCAGAAGCAAATTGCCGACAGGGTAAAAAAATACCTTAGTACCAACAGCATTGCCATTTTTTCTGTAGAGTTGAAAATGGAAGGCAACCCGCAAACCGATGGAAAAATAACAACACTCACCATCGACGATATCAAAACCCTTGTCAGTGAGATTCCTGGCATAAGCGCATACGATGTATGTCAGATGATGCAAGGACGAGAAATTATTGCAGGTAATAAAAACATTTCAACAACGATTAAGGGCTATACGGTTGCCGGCGAAACTGTTTGGAACCGGACTGTTACGCGAGGCGAATATTTCAATGCCGAAGAAGAACTTAATGCATCGCGCGTTGCGCTTATAGGTCCAAGCGTTGCCAGCGCATTGTTTGGCCAATCCGATCCTATTGGCGCACAAATCCGAATCGGCGATATTCCGTTCATTGTAAAAGGGGTGTTGGAACCCAAAGGTATTGATCCGCATGGAAACGACATGGATCTGGATGTGGTAATTCCTGTTACAACCATGATGAAACGAGTGATGAATGTAGACTATCTGGCTATGGCTAAATTGGTGGTGGACGACGAAAGCCGAACAGAAGAGATAGCAGCCATCATAGCGGCAATCCTCAGAGAACGACACCATATCGAAGGGAGTAGCGTAAATGACTTTAAAATTATCACCCCAACTTTTGTACAAGCAAAAATAAAAGAGATGACAAGGGTCTTCACGGTTTTGCTCCCCATTATATCTCTGATTGCCTTACTGGCTGCCGGAATTGTTATTGTTGTACTCATGCTCATGTCTGTGAACGAGCGCATCAACGAAATAGGCCTTCGTAAAGCCGTTGGTGCACGGTCGAAGGACATTCTCGCACAGTTTCTGGTTGAAATATCTGCAACATCCATTCTGGGTGGCATCATTGGTGTGATCATTGGTTTGGCTTGTTTCAAGGTATTTGCAGTTTTCATGCATCTTTCGTTCTATATACCCTGGCAGATCTATGTACTCGGAACACTTTTGCCTGTATTAATTGGTATCGGAGCAGGCCTGTTTCCTGCAAGAAAGGCTGCTAAGCTGAATCCGGTTGAGGCATTGAGATAAAACGTAGTTGTCATTCCGGCGAAGGCCGGAATCCCTATTGGATGTCGTAGGGAAAGAATTGTTTTTCAGTGTCGGCTTCTTAGTTAAGGGATTTCGGCCTGCGCCGGAATGACAACTCACTCTTATATTCCTAGCACACATTATGAAATTAAAAAACACCATAAAACTCTCGGCTCGACAGCTTATCGTGAATAAGTCGAAATCGATATTTGCCATTATTGGCTTATCCATTGGCGTTGGGGCAGTAATAATCATGGTTTCCATTGGTAAAGGAGCCAAGGAGCAAGCAGTAAGCCAGCTCGAAAATATGGGCACTAACCTGATTGTGGTAAATGCCGGCAAAGTAAAGAAGGTTATGGAACGCAGGCAAAAAACAGATCTGATGACCAACCTTCGGATCAAAGACGCCGAAGCGATGCTGGAAAAATGCCCTTCGATAAAAGAAGTCGTCCCTTCGCAGGATCAAAGTATACGTGTTAAATACGGCAATATTGCTTCCACATGTATGATCCATGGTGTTTCGGCTGAGTATTTCCAGGTAAAGAACTTTACCCTCGATAAGGGGGTGCTTTTTACGCCCGAAGACGACCGCACTTTTCAACGCATTGCTGTGTTGGGAAGCCAGGTAAGAGACGTGCTCTTCGGAAACGAAGATGCCATTGGCAAAACAATCCTGATTGGCCGTGTTCCTTTTACAGTAGCAGGTACGCTTAAAAGCAAAGCGAACAGCCGCGATGCAGCTAATGAAGATGCGCAGGTACTCATTCCAATCAATACTGCCATGCGCCGTATATTTAATGTAAACTATTTAAAGCGCATGTTTATTGAAGTCTCTCATCTCGACAATATGAAAACGGCCCAAGCAGAGATCACTACTGTTCTTCGTGACCGTCATAAACTAGATCTTCGCGATAAGGAGAATGATTTCACCATCGAAAATCAGGTGACAGATATACAAGCGGCTGAAGAATCATCCCAATCGTTTACATGGCTTATTGTCGGTGTTTCAACCATTGCTCTCTTTGCTGGCGGCATTGGCATTCTGGCGGTAATGACACTGTCGGTAAAAGAACGAACGCCTGAGATAGGCCTCCGCATGGCCCTGGGCGCACGACGGAAGGACATTGTGAGCCAGTTTCTTGCAGAGTCCTCTATTTTGGGGTTGCTTGGAGGTATAACAGGTTTCCTTATCGGATTGATCATTTCCCAGCTCGTTGGCTATTTCACTGCATGGGTAACTTCTCTGTCGATGATCTCCGTTGCAGTTTCGCTTTTGTTCTCTATCGCTACCGGCCTTATCTTTGGCGTAATCCCAGCCCGCAAAGCCTCCAAAGCAGATCCGATTTTGGCGTTGGAGAACGAGTAGAAAAGTTGTTAATTTGAAGATGTAATAATTTGAAAATTTGAAAATGAGGAATGATAAGGATAATCTGATAGTCAAGTTAACGCTTGAATTTGCGCTTGATATAATTGAGTACACCGAATTACTTGAGTCGAAGAAAAAATTTGTTATAGCAAACCAATTACAAAAATCTGGTACTTCTATTGGCGCAAACGTTTGGGAAGCTCAGAATGCTGAAAGCAAGCTGGATTTTGTTCATAAATTAAAAATATCAGCCAAAGAAGCAGATGAAACTGAATATTGGATAACGCTCTGCGAGATGGCAAAAAGCTATCCTAATCCTGAACAACTAAAGGAGAAACTCATATCAATTAGGAATGTCCTTTCAAAAATTATCAGTACCTCGAAAACATCTTAATTTTCAAATCATCACATTCTGTCTGCCCATGCCCAAACTCATCATCATCGACGACGACGAAAAAATGAACGGATTGCTTCAGAACTACCTTACTGGTTTTGGGTTTGAAGCAATTGCCTGTACGCATCCCGCAGTTGGTTTGCAAAAGATTAAAAGCGAGGTGCCCGACTTGGTTATTCTCGACATTATGCTGCCTGATATGGATGGATTTGCTGTATGCAAGGAGATTCGAAAGAACTATGCAGTGCCCATTATTATGCTCACGGCACGTGGCGATGTTACCGACCGTATTGTTGGCCTGGAGCTTGGTGCCGACGATTACCTGCCTAAACCATTTGAGCCACGTGAGTTGGTTGCACGTATTCAAACGATACTGCGCCGTGCTTCGCAATCATATAGTCCCTATGCAGTTTTACGCTTCAAACGATTGGAGATTTTCCCGGAAAAGCAAATGGTAATGCTCGACGGAGAGGCTATAGACATTACCATCATGGAGTTTCAGTTACTTCAATTGCTTGCCGAAAAGCATGGCAGGATCGTTACACGGGAGCATATCCTGGATAATTTAAGAGGAATCGACTGGTCGGCTTTCGACCGCTCGGTTGACGTTCTGATCAGTCGCTTGCGACAACGACTTAAAGATGATCCCAGGAATCCACAATTTATTAAAACCATCTGGGGAACCGGATACATGTTCATTGGCGATGAAGCATAAACACACCTTACACAAACACCGATCCATCCTGATAAAGATATTCGCTGTGATTATCGCACTTACAGGAAGCATCATCATGTTCATTCTTGCCTTCTGGGGAGTAATGATTGACCAACCCAACCCTCGCTATGCCCACATACATCTGTTTTTTACGCTGATCATACTAATCATTGTTGGATCAGTTGTGGCTTCATTCGTCATTCGGAAAATACTTAAGCCACTAAAACAACTGAACGAGGCTGTGAAAAAAGTCGGAGAAGGCCATCTCGATTTAAACCTCACTCCCAGGAGCAACGATGAACTGGGAGAACTCACTACGGCTTTCAACCACATGACGGCCGATCTGAAGAAAATGATACACGCCAGAGAGCAGCTGCTGCTGGATGTAAGTCATGAGCTTCGTTCGCCCATTACCCGCGCTAAGATTGCGTTGGAGATGATGCCGGAAAGTCCAGGGAAGGAATCGGTTTGGGACGATCTGAAAGAAATGGAGATTATGATTACCGAAATACTCGAATCGGAGCGTCTGAAAAGTGGAATTACAAAGCTACATCTGGCTCCTGTAAATGTTTCAGCGCTTCTCGGGCGAATTGTAGAAAACTATAAGCGCGAGAGTAGCATTGTAGTTCTTCTGCCTGTTTCAAAGGACATCATTATCCAAATGGATGAGGCCTTGATGACCATCGTTCTCCGAAACCTCATTGACAATGCACTGAAATATTCATCTCCAGGCAATCAACCCATTGAAATAAGCGTTATAAGAAATGCGGAATCTGTAACCATTCAGATTGAGGACTTTGGGAATGGTATTCCCGAAGAAAAGCTTCCCTTTGTTTTCGATCCATTCTATAGGGTGGACGAATCCCGCTCACGCAAAACGGGAGGCTATGGACTAGGGCTCCACCTCTGCAAGCGCATTATGGATTTGCATGGGGCAGAGATTGGGTTGAGGAATAAAGTGGAAGGCAAGGGTCTAGAAACGTTGTTGTTATTTAAGTTATAGGAATAAAGAAGCAGAAAGGAAGTTATCAATTGACAATAAGATCAACAATTTATTTTTTAGCACATTTTAGGGTCAATTTCCCTGATAAACCTTTATTTGTATATAAATCGAATTTCAAAAAATCTTCATTTATTGATGTTATTTCCCACTCTCCGTCCCATAAAGAATTATTGATTACTACTAATTTATAGTAGTCATAAATGATGATATCAAATTTAATCCTATTGCTTTTTATATAGTAATTCCTATACGCAGTATCTGATTTTAAATATATGTTCTCTCCTGATGCAGTTTCTTTATAATAATGTCGTATAGCTCTAATAGAATCACCTTTCTCAAAGGAAAAAATGACTGTATCATTATTAATCATATGTCCATTTTCAAACTCATACTCCCCATTGTAAATAAAGTAATAATCCTTTATTAAGGATATATCTATATTATTTCCATCCTTTTTACAGGAAATGAAAATAATGAGTGAAAGTACTATCGATAACTTAGAAAATTTATACATATTGAAAATCTTTAATCAATAAGGATATACACAAAAGTAATATTTTCTTTCTATCACTGACAATCTCTAATTCTTCCTCTCCAACTCCCGCAAATTCTCCAGTTTTTTCTTTTCAAGAAAGCTGTAGATGTCGCCAAGATGCTCTTTTACCTGTTTGTTGCCGAATTCGTATACTTTGGAAACCAGCCCGTCGAGGAAGTCGCGGTCGTGCGATACGAGAATGAGCGTTCCATCATAATCCTGGAGGGCGCTCTTGAGAATATCCTTTGTCTTCAGGTCGAGATGGTTGGTAGGCTCGTCGAGGATAAGCAGATTGACCGGTTCAAGAAGTAGCTTGATCATAGACAAGCGGGTACGCTCGCCGCCAGAAAGTACTTTTACCTTTTTGCTTATGCTGTCGCCGCTAAACATAAATGCGCCCAGCAGGTCCTTAATTTTGGTGCGGATTTCGCCTTTTGCTACGTTATCGATGGTCTGAAAAATGGTTAGTTCCTCATCGAGCAGTGAGGCCTGGTTCTGGGCAAAGTAGCCAATCATAATATTGTGGCCCACAGTAAGCGTTCCCTGGTAATCGATTTCCCCCATGATGGCTTTTACCATGGTAGACTTTCCCTCGCCGTTTTTGCCAACGAACGCAACACGCTCTCCCCGTTCGATGGTAAGCGATGCATTAGCGAATACATTATGTTCGCCGTAGCTTTTGGACATCTGGTCCAGAATAACCGGGTAACTGCCAGAACGTGGCGATGGAGGAAACTTCAACCGCAAAGCAGAAGTATCTTCCTCGTCTACTTCGAGTATATCCATCTTCTCCAGCATTTTCACGCGCGATTGTACCTGGTTGGTCTTTGAATACGTGCCTTTGAAGCGGTCGATAAACAATTGTGTGTCTTCAATCATTTTCTTTTGCTCCTCGAAAGCTTTCTGCTGCTGCTCACGGCGTTCTTTCCTCAGTTGCAGATAAGTTGAGTAATTCACCTTGTAATCGTAAATACGTCCCATGGTTATTTCGATGGTGCGTGTGGTAATGTTGTCAACAAACGCGCGGTCGTGCGAGATAACAATTACTGCCTTGGCGCTATTGATAAGGAATTCCTCGAGCCACTGAATGGATTCGATGTCGATGTGATTGGTAGGTTCATCGAGTAAAATTAAATCGGGCTTCTGAAGGAGTATTTTAGCCAGTTCGATACGCATACGCCACCCACCGCTGAATTCGCTGGTGGGACGTGTGAAATCGTTGCGTGTAAACCCAAGTCCTATCAATATCTTTTCAACTTCAGCGTCGAAGTTGATTTCCTCAATAGCGTAAAATTTCTCGCTCAGGGCCGATACTTCCTCAATAAGCTGATAGTAGCTCTCCGATTCGTAGTCGGTGCGCGTTGCCAACTGGTTGTTCAACTCGTCAATCTTATGCTGCATGGCAAAGATATGCGCAAAAGCCTGCGATGCTTCCTCGAACACGGTCCGGTTATCTTCGGTCATTAAGTGCTGCGGCAGATAAGCTATTACCACATCTTTGGGTGCTGAAACCTTTCCGCTACTTGGCGTTCTGGCACCAGCCAAAATCTTTAGCAGTGTGGATTTGCCTGCTCCGTTTTTTCCCATCAACGCAATGCGGTCGTTCTCGTTTATCGCAAACGATATATCTTTAAAAAGGGTTGTACCGCCAAATTCCACGGTAAGTCCATCAACTGTAATCATTTCCAATTTTTAAATGAGGCGCAAAGATAGATACTTTGGCGAGAATGGATACGGAGTGAAGAAATTAAATTGAAGAAAGCGGAATGGTTTACAATGAGCGTAGTCTGGAGACTACGCTTAGCAGCCATTTGCAAACATTGTCATTCCGGCGAAGGCCGGAATCCCTAAAATAAAAGCTTCGCTGAATGTAATCCGCACGACCTCGTAGCCAACGGATTGCTTTCAGCGAGGGTGGGTTAATTTGTATCGTACTAATTATCAACACACCCCTACCCCTCTCAAGAGTAATTTCCTACATAATGGCACAATAACAAATTATTTTAGCATTTGTTCCTTTTTTCCAATCGATGAAAAAAGGAACAAAAAAAATCTATGACGGGCTGAACTCGCTCCGTCTCGTGCCTCGACTTCGCTCAGACAGCACCCCGTCGAAGCGGAATTTATATTTAAGCCTTTGGCTCCACTTCTTTTAGTAGACGTTCTAATACGGAGACCGCGAAGCGTAAAACAAAGAACTTAATAGTGCCTTTATCTAGGAAATTACTCTCTCAAGAGGGGATTTGAGGCGAAGGCCGGAACGGTGAAACTCTCGCTGAAAGCAATCCCTATGGGGTTCGCAGGCGTTTTATTTGCTTCGTAGCCAACGGATTCCGGCCTTCGCCGGAATGACACGTGGGTATTGTAATTCTATCAACCCTTTGCGTAAAACACCTCATTACACCAACCCTTGTAAGCATCGAGCGTAACAGACTTCTTTATCTTCTTCAGACTCTTTTCGTGCCCTTCAATGGATAAGGCGAAATACTCCCAGTAGGGCTTCATTTTATTCAGCACGTGCGAGGACCCATTTAAGCGCTGGCTGTTTACCTCGATCAACTGATTGTGCAAATGGCCCAACGCTTTACGCACTTCATCGGAGGTAGATTTTACGCCGGTTTTTATCTCCTGCATGAGTAAAGGATTAATCAAAAGACCACGCCCCAGCATCCATTGCGAGATATTGGACAGCTCCGCCGAAAGCCGCGTATAATCTTCGAGTGAGAATATATTTCCGTTGTAACATACCGGATGAACGATCTGTTTCGAGAACTCACTGAATGCAGCAATATCAACTTCTCCCTTATACATCTGCGAAGCGGTACGTCCATGAATGATCAGTTCGTGCAAAGGATACCGGTTCAGAACCGGAACAAGTGCCTTCCATTCATCGTTGTTGGTTAACCCCAGCCGCATCTTTACTGAGAACATACCATTGGTTTTTGCAAATACAGACGCCAAAATGCTGTCGATACGTTCCGGCGAAGTGAGTAATCCGGCACCCATCTGTTTTTTAGTTACCATAGGATAGGGGCAACCGAGGTTCCAGTTGATTTCGTTGTATCCCATTTCCTGAAGTTGCTTGATAATAACGATCATTTCGTCGGCATCGTTACCCAGTATCTGCGGAACCAGGTGCCCCATCGTATTGCGTTCGGGAAGAACATCGCGAAATGTGCGGCCATCAGGTTTATGCGTTTCGATAAACGGAGAAAAGCTGGAATCGGGTGTTCCAAATAATTTGCAGAATACACTTCGGAAAGCGTAATCGGTGAAGCCCTGCAATGGAGCCAGGTATATACGAGCGTTGGATGGTGCGTTCATGTGTAAATAATTTCTGGCAAAGAAACGGGAAATAAATCAAGAAACAATGCACTCAGAATCTTCTACTTTCTACTTTATTCAATTATGCGATTATCCGGATTTCTCCGGCAGTAAGCTGTTCGAACAGTTCCATATAGTTGTAATTTTAACAAGGATATCGTTTTTGAGCCATAACCTTTTTACATACCTCCTCATCTTTTGCTATAAGTTTCTACCTTTACAAACGTTCAACCCATTACCATGAAAGCTGCCACCCTTAGTGAAATAAAAGCCGAACTGAAAACGCTGCCTCCTGCGCAGCTTATGGATATTTGTTTGCACCTTGCCAAATTTAGGAAGGATAACAAGGAGCTGCTCACCTATTTGTTGTTCGAGGCGCAGGACGAGGCGGCTTATGTAAAAGGCACCAAAGACTTTATCAGTGAACAGTTCGATGAAATAAACCGAAGCAACATCTACTATGCGAAAAAGACCATCCGTAAAATTCTTCGTACCACTGCAAAATTTATCAAGTACTCAGGATCCAGGCAAACAGAAACGGAGCTTTTAATTTTCTTCTGCAAGAAACTGAAGCATTCGGGTATAAACATATCATCAAGTACAGCGCTGATGAACCTTTATGAACGTCAAATCCATAAAATAGAAAAGGCCCTCGCGACCATGCATGAGGATTTGCAGTTCGATTACAGGGAGGAGTTGGAGAATTTGAAGATGTGAGAATTGATGTACTCTTATAAACTTTAGTTATTTTAAAGAATAGCGTAACTTTATACTACCAACTAAAATCTATCATGAACAAACATATTGTTTTCTTCGCCACATTTATTGCTGTAAGTTCTTTGTGTTGTTTAAAGAGCAAGGGACAAACAGCATCTAGCGATTCCTCATTCACAATGGTGTTTATGACCGACATTCATTTACAGCCTGAACTTAATGCTGTTGAAGGTTTCCGAAAAGCAATAGATACAATTAACAAGCTGAATCCCGAATTGGTAATAACCGGTGGTGACAATATTATGGATGCACTGAGACAAAAGCAATCTCGGGCTGATTCCTTATACAGCTTATACCTTCAGGAGGTCGGTAAACTGGAAATGCCCATATATCATGCCATTGGAAATCATGAACCGTTTGGAATATTATCGTCAGGTAAGGTGGACACCACAAATGCTTTGTACGGGAAAAAGATATTTAAACAGAAGCTCGGTAAAAATTTTTATGCAATTGAACATAAGAACTGGAAATTCTTCGTTTTAGATCCTATAGAATACGATACTGCCCACAAGCTGCATGGACAAATTAAGCAGGAACAGATTGCATGGATTAAAAATGAGCTTGCGAAAACAAAAAAGAATACACCAATAGCTATTGTGTTGCACGTTCCATTGCTATCTAGCATATCGCAAATAAACAATGGTGCCACAGCTCCTAATTCTGCAGGATTAGTTGTTGAAAATTCCAAGCAGGTGCTTGATTTATTTAAAACCTACAATCTGAAACTTATTCTTCAAGGCCATTTACATATATTGGAAGATAACTATATAGGAGGAATCCATTTTATTACGGGAGGTGCAGTATGTTCAGATATGTGGAAAGGCAAGCGCGATGGATTAGAAGAAGGCTTTGTTTACCTGACGTTTGAAGGAGAAAAATTCGGCTGGAAGTATGTCGATTATGGGTGGAAACCTGAAAAAGCTCGTAAATAACTTAAAACGACTAGCGTTCGTTCAATGTCAAATAAAGCCAAAACCCAGAATGGGTGACATTATAGAGCTTTTGCATCATCAACTATATCCCCATTCTGGATTTAAATTCTATAGTAATTGGGCTTAAAAGAGCAATATCCTTAATTTCAGTAACTGAGATTTGCTTAAAGGCAAATATTCCTCGTTTGTAACGAGTGCGGTTAATGACAATCATTCATCTATCCTTCCAAAATAAAAATTCCAGATACAACTTCTCAACTTTTTCCCTGGCCCATGGTGTTTTGCGAAGGAATGTGAGGCTAGATTTAATGCTGGGATTAATTTTAAAGCAATTGATATTGATTTGTTGCGCCAAACCGTCCCATCCAAAATGGACATGTAATTCCTTCAGTATCATTTCGAGGGTTTTGCCGTGAAGGGGGTTGTTGGGTTGGGTTTCCATAAATCCCAGAGGTTATATATGCTGTAAAAGTTATAGAGTTTCTAAATGTTCTACTGGTTACATGTGTTGTATAGGGCAAAGGGATATTAAAAGTAATAAGGACATATGGTATAAGTATTAATATGTTCAGTACATCTTCTATAACCTTTACAACCTCAACAACCTTTTAAAACCTAGTCTTTCTCGATTTCTTCGTCATCTTTGGACCAGCGCCTGGCCTAGTAGCCGGTTTTCCATGTTTGGGGTTTCTTTTCTTTGGTCCCCCAAGGTTTATCTTAAGGTTTTTTGCCTTCTTTTCGTGAAACGCACCTTGCGGAGCTTTCTTTGTATTCTTCAGATAATTCTTATCGAACAAGGAATCGGGCTTTTCTTCGTCAATAAGAACGCCGGATATAACGAGGTTATCGGGTAATGGCTGAATAGGAATAGACTTTTTCATAAGCCGCTCTATTTCCATCTGGTATTCCATCTCATTTTCGCTGATGAAGGAGATGGCAGCGCCGGCTTTATCTGCACGTCCTGTACGACCAATGCGGTGAATGTAATCTCCAGGCACTGCCGGTATATCGAAGTTAATTACATGCGTTACATCCACAATATCCAACCCGCGCGCTATGATATCAGTAGCAATAAGCACGCGATGTGTACTGTTTTCAAATTGCTGAATGGCGTTGATTCGAAAGTTCTGCGATTTGTTGGAGTGGATAACACCAATCAGCTCAGGAAAATCTTTGTTTAAGTTTTCGAACAACCGATCAGCCATCTTTTTGGTGGATACAAAAACCAGGACTTTGCTTAAATCGGCATTATCAGCAAGCAATAATCGCAACAAGTTAGCCTTGGTGTTGAAGTTAGGCACATGATAGCCGCTTTGCTCAATCTTTTCGAGAGGTGTCCCGTGCGGGGCAACCTCAATCTTAACCGGATCGCGGAAATATTCAGTGAAGAGGCCTTCCACATCAGCAGTTAACGTTGCCGAAAACAACAGGTTTTGGCGTTTTGCCGGCAACAGATCCATGATATCGGTAAGCTGCTTGCGGAAACCAAGGTTCAGCATTTCGTCTACTTCGTCGATAACCAATTTCTGAACAGATTTTAAGCGCAGGATTCCAGTAAATGCAAGATCTATTAAACGACCTGAAGTGGCTACCAAAATATCCAGTCCTTCAAATACAATTTTTTTCTGGGTATTCAGGTTTGTTCCTCCGTACACACCCCCAACACGAATGTTTACGTAAGTGGTAAGTTTGCGAATCTCTTCTACAACCTGAAGTACCAATTCGCGGGTAGGCACAAGGATAAGCACGCGGGGCTCTTTGGCATCGGAATACGGAAGCTGACGCAGGATAGGCAACAAATAAGCAATTGTTTTCCCGGTTCCGGTTTGTGCAACACCTACCATATCGCGCCCCGACATGATAACGGGGAATGCTTGTTGCTGGATAGGCGTAGGATATTCAAATTCCAGATCGGCAAGTGCCAAAAGCAACGGTTTATTTAGGTTTAATTCGTCGAACTTCACGTGTATAAAAATTTATTCCGATGCGAAGGTAGCGCAAAAAATTGAATGGAAGGAAATCAGAAGTATAATTGAGAATGCAGAATTGACAATTGAGAATTATTGCGTTTCACATAAAAAAGAGCTGAAGCTGGAGTTTGACCTATCTAAAGTGCCCTCCCGGGGCATGGTTTTATTGTACTAATACCAACATACGCCTAGCCCTCTCAACAGTGGATTTGAGGCAGCATGCATGATGAATTCCGGCGAAGATTGGAACCCGCATGTTCGTAGCTTACGGATTCCGGCCTTCGCCGGAAGACAAAGAGGCTTTTTACTTCCTCATTGTTTCATTACTAAGTTTACGGATTATACCTTTTGCCCAATACCAGCTTATCGCCCGAATCGTCGACCTCCCAAAGCTGAGGCTTGCGTGGGCCGTTGCCTTCTACATGATGGACGATATATAGGCGTTTGCCCTCGAATGTGGTGAATAGCATGCCATGGCCTGAATTATCGCCTTTAAAAGCTTCCTTTTCCTGAATCCATGGGCCTTTGATGCTTCCCGATTCCGAGTAAGCTATCCCCTGTGCATACCGGTTTACACCCCAACTCGACCATAACATGCCCAGCTTGCCCGTTTTCGTTCTGAACAATTGAGGGCCATCGGTTACCCAGCCTGGCATTTTGAGACCAAAAGTAGCTTCGCCGATGCTGTTCATTTCTTTGGACCAGGCTGCTTCGCTGGCACGGAATATGGTTGTTGGCTCGGCCGTACGATGCGTTAGGTCTTTCGAAAGGGGCATGTAATCCATGGTACCGTCGATAAGCTGTGTCCATTCGTGCACAAACACCATGTAGGTGGTATCGTTTTCGGTGTAGAGTGTACCATCGATGATGTCCCAATCCTCCGGGCCAAGACAAAATTCATGGTCAGCAACCAATGGTTTGTAGGGGCCTTCAGGCGAATCAGCTACAAGAAGCTGCGTTTGGTTGCGGGGTACATTGTAGCGGCGTGGTACAACCTGAATGAGCGTGCTGTGATCGCTCCATGTACCGGCATAATAATATTTATTGCCTATCTGGTGAATTTCGGCAGCAGCAACAAAGTTACCATCCATCCAGGTTCCCGAAAGATCAATGATGGGATAAGGGCCTGTCCACATTTTCAGGTCCTGGCTTTTATACAAGCGGCCACCAGAGCTGGTAAGGTAGTAGATACGGTTCTTTACGTCAGGAAATACAAAGGGGTCGCTCATCGAAAGTTCGTCCAGCGAAACCGTTTGAATTTTAGGTTCCGGGCGTGTTGGACGGGGTGGGCGCGGTGCTTGTGGTTGACCAACCATAGGCCTTGCACCCCCGAAATTTTTCTGGCCAGGATCGGCCAAAGGAGCCTGTTCGCCGGGAACGAGTTTTTTCTTCTGTGGCTGATTCTGGGCTATAGCATTTTGCATGTTCAGTGTCAGCATTGCTGCAAATAACCAGAGCAGCGCATTGATATTTCTGAAAGTTCTCATATAATTTAAGTTATGAATAAAATTCGTAGTCATGCTCCAACTTCTCTGCACATCACCAACCTTTCAGCATGATGCCTTCATGGTTAGTCAACGAACAGCAAGATAGCTGGTATGCCCTAAAATAAATAAATTTTCAAGTAGGATATCTTCCAGATTATGATATTCCAAGCTCTCCTGCGAACACCATAATTTTAAAGGTAGTAAAGAAATACAATATTACATAAAAATAAAGATTAATGGAATGCCTGAGAGGAGTTCATTGGAGAATTGCAATTTGTCGTTGCACACACCAGTTATTTCCCAATAAAAGAATAGAATGAATATAAATAGAAAATTAAACGCTTTCTCTTCAACTAAATAGCAGCTGGTTATTTTTCGACCAGAATTAATTTCTATTAAAATAATGTTAAATCCAAAATATCGCCTTAAATTTGCAGTCCCGATTCTAACCACTACCTTACTATTAGCCTTCTTAAAATGATTTTAATTTTTAAATACTCTATATGAAAAAGGATGATGGGAAGTACTTGCATTTGTGGATGAAATATTCCAATGCATTGCGGATTATGGTAAAGAAGACGGATACAGAAAGCCAAAAGCTTCAACTGTTCAAGCACGAGATTGACACTTACAGCCCAAAAGCCAATACGGGTCATGAGTTCTGCTTCGAAATTATCAATGGCAAAGCCATGAACTCACTGAAAAATCCGGGCATTGCACGTGACTTGGTACAGGTTCTCGACAGCAACACCGTTACGAAAAATCTCTTAAAAGAACGCACCATCAAAGTGAGCATGGGTAAAGCGTTGGAACTTCAGTTAGAAAAGATTTAAAGCAAACAATCAACTGGTTTTGAGGTTATTTTATTTTCCTGAAGATGAGATTTAGTCAGTATAATTTTACAGAGGAAATAAAAAAGAACCTCGAAAACCTGGGTTATAGGAAACCTACCGACATTCAGTATAAGGCAATTCCCCCCATTTTAAAAGGCGAAGACGTATTAGCTATAGCCCAAACGGGCACCGGTAAGACTGCAGCGTATGCTATACCCGTTCTTCAGCTTTTGTCTCAACGAAAGGCAAGAAATGCTGAAAAGCAAATCCGCTGTATTGTAATGGTACCAACGCACGAGCTTGCCATTCAGGTAACCGAGGTATTCGACGCCATTGGGAAAGGTACTTCAATAAAAGCCCTTGGTCTCTTCGGTGGCGTTAAGCAGGATCTGCAAATTGAAACCCTCAAACACGGAGTTGACATACTTGTTGCAACGCCCGGCCGGTTGTTCGACCTAAAGAGTCAGGGATATCTATCGCTTAGCAGCGTTGAGATTCTGGTGCTCGACGAGGCCGATCACATGCTTGAGCTCGGCTTTTACCACGATATGGTTCAGCTTATACGCAATATTCCTAAGAAACGGCAAACCCTTTTCTTTTCGGCTACCATCAACGAGCACATCAAAGACCTCGCCTACGACCTTGTACAACGGGCCGTCCGTATTCATATCTCTCCTAAAGATCCTGTTTCAAAAAACATTGATCATTCGGTCGCTTTCATCGAAATGGACGACAAACGCTTCTTCCTCGAACGCATTATAAAAGAGAACCCCGGAAAAAAGATACTGGTGTTTGTTCGTACAAAAGTGCGTGCAGAACGGGTAAGCAAGGCGCTCGAACGGGTGAATATTCCCAGTCAAACCATACATGGGAACAAGGATCAGAACGAACGTACCGATGCAATGACACAATTCAAGGAAGGAAAGAATATGATACTTATTGCAACCGACGTTAGCGCAAGAGGTATAGATATTCCCAACGTCGAAATTGTTGTTAATTACGACTTGCCCGACGAAGCAGAAAACTATGTTCATCGCGTTGGCCGCACCGGAAGAGGTACACAGCGCGGTATAGCCATTTCGTTCTGCAGTGCCGAAGAAAAAGAAACGCTCGACATCATCGAAGGCTTCCTGAACAAGGAAATCAAGGTACTTGACATTCGAAAAGACGAATACGAAGAAATACTAGACGCTTCGGAAGCAGCAAACCACGATTGGCGGTCACTTATTGCTGAGGCAGAGGAAGCGAAAAAGAAGCGAAAGAAGAAGAAAAAATGAATCCCTAGATTGTCAAATTTATAGAGTTTATATAGGTTCCAGAAGTTATATAAATCGTAGACGTTTTAGAAACTGCGCAAGTTAATACTCATACAATCCTATATCTTTACAACTTTTATAACCTCTATAATGTTTACAACTCATTAAACCTCTGCAATCTCATACAACTATGTCACCCATAACCATCCAAAATATCCGCCTGCACAATCAACTACTTACCCACAAGCCTTTTACAGAGCCTCAGGAAATCATTTCGCATTTCGGCGCTATTCAGGCCCAGGATTATTCAGGTGCAAAATGGTCCATAGGTGTTCGATTGCCCGATGCAACTGACAATGACATCGAAAAAGCACTGATTAACAAAAGCATCGTCCGAACCTGGCTCATGCGAGGAACCCTGTTTTTCGTTAAATCGAATGATCTTCGCTGGATACAGCAACTCGTGGCTCCAAAAATTATAACTTCTCTCAAGCGTCGACATGCTGAACTGGAGCTGGATGTACACACCTTGACACGTACAAACCATATCATCACTGAAGCATTAGCAAAATCTCCCTCGCTAAGCAGGAAGGTCCTCATGTCTATTATTCAGGAAAATGGAATATCTACTGAAGGCTCACGGCTATACCATATGCTGATATATGCCTCGTTAAATGGGTTGATATGTCAGACCAACACAGTGAAGGGCATGCCAAACTATATATTAACCGACCGTATTGAAGTACACCCTCCCTCCTTATCCAGGGAGGAAGCCATTGCTGAACTTACCCTCCGGTACTTTAAGAGTCGGGGACCTGCTACCATTGCCGACTTCGGCTGGTGGTCGGGTCTTACTATAACAGAAATAAAGAAAGGCCTGGAAGCCAATAAAGACAAGCTAATAAGCGAAACTATCGGGGAACAGACATACTGGTTCCGGGATAATCCAAACCCCAGTGCTCCCAAATCACATATTTTGCTACTCCCTGGCTTCGATGAATTCTTACTTGGCTACAAGGACCGCACAGCATCACTAAAAACACAATTCAACACCCTGTGGTGCCCTGGAAATAATGGCATGTTCATGCCTTTTGTGGTAAAAGATGGCATAGCTGTTGGCATTTGGAAGAGGACAATGAAGAAGAACAGCACCGACATTGAGTACAGTTACTTTAATGCCAACACTAAACTGCCTGTCAATGCACACGATGCCGCATCTCAAAAGCTGCTTGCATTTTATCAGAAAATGTAAATATTAACATTTTTTTGTATTTTAGCCTTGCAAACACTTTAGGTCAAATCAATGGAAACCTCCAATCCACAACTTAAACTGGCTTACGACTATGTACAGTTTACCGGCAAAAACGTTTTCTTAACGGGGAAAGCAGGCACTGGCAAAACTACCTTCCTCCATAACCTTAAGAAAACATCGCTTAAACGGATGATTGTTGTTGCTCCAACCGGCGTAGCAGCTATTAATGCCGGCGGTGTAACCATACACTCCTTTTTCCAGATGCCATTTGGACCTATTCTACCGAATATCATCAATCCAAATATTAAAAATGAAGATCGTGACCCGTCAACCATACGTCGGTTCGGGCGCGAGAAACTGAATATTATCCGCAGCCTCGACTTATTGGTCATTGACGAAATAAGTATGGTGCGTGCTGACCTGCTCGACGGCATTGACCATGTATTGCGCCAATACAAAAACCGTAACAAGCCATTTGGTGGCGTACAACTTCTCATGATTGGCGATTTGCAGCAGCTTGCGCCGGTTATCAAGGACGATGAGTGGGAAATCCTCAAACCATATTACGATACAGGTTTCTTCTTTAGCAGCAGGGCCCTTAAGCAGACCGATTTTGTAAGTATCGAATTAAAACACATTTACCGCCAGAGCGACCAGACGTTTATCAACCTGCTGAACAAGGTACGTGAGAATAATATGGATGCCGACGCGCTGACAATGCTCAACAAACGCTACATCCCGGGAGTCAGTCTTAAAGAAGACGAAGGCTACATAACCCTTACTACCCACAACTACCAGGCACAGGAACTGAATACGGCCAAGCTAAACAAAATACCCGGCAAAGCGACTGTGTTTACTGCCAAAACAGAGGGAACATTTCCAGAATATTCCTACCCAACTGATTTTGAGCTGGCCCTGAAAGTGGGCGCCCAGGTAATGTTTGTGAAAAATGATATTTCGCCCGAAAAGCTTTTCTACAATGGCAAAATCGGTACGATTGTAGAAATCGATGAAGAAATCATCAATGTTCAATGCCCGGGAGCAGAACTCCCCATTCCTGTAATCCCTATGGAATGGCAAAACAACAAATACACCATCGACCAGGAAACCGAAGAAATTAAGGAAACCGTGGAAGGCAAGTTCATTCAGTACCCGCTTAAACTGGCCTGGGCCATTACCATTCATAAAAGCCAGGGATTGACTTTCGAAAAGGCCATCATTGATGCCAAGGCTGCTTTTGCTCATGGGCAGGTGTATGTGGCGCTCAGCCGCTGCAAAACCTTGGAAGGATTAATTTTGAGTACCCCAATTTCCCATCAAAGCATTAAAAGCGATACAACGGTAACCGGCTTCACACAGGATATTGAGCGAAACGAACCCGATAATACGTCGCTTTGCAACTCTAAAGCCGCGTTTCAGCAAACGCTGGTGGCTGAGCTGTTCGACTTTTCGCCTATACAACGTCGCCTGGGTTACGTAAATAAACTGATGACCGAGCACCTGGCCAGCATTCACCACAGCCTGCGCGACACATTCGACAGAATGGCAGTTTCCGTGCGAACCGACCTCGCTGATGTTGCCGCAAAGTTCGGCAGTCAATGGCAACAACTTCTGCAAGCCAATTCTGATATTGAGCAGAACGAAGCACTGCAGAATCGTTTAAGGAAAGCATCGGTATACTTTGCCTCGAAAACCGCAGAATGCATCGTAGAAGTACTGCAAAACATCACCGTAGACATCGATAATAAAGTGGTTCGCAAATCGGTTGTGGATGCTATAGGTCGCCTAAAAGATGATAGCACGATCAAATACGCCTGTTTGCTTGCCTGCAAAGATGGCTTCAACGTCCAGAGCTATCTGTCGGTACGAGCAAGGGCTGCCATTGAAAAGCCCGAAGCCAGATATAAGCACAAAACCGGCAAAGAAACCTATACCAACACAGGAAACCAGCTATCCGAACATCCTAAACTTTATTCACTACTCAAAAGTTGGCGGAATGCCACTGCCGATGAGCTTGATTTGCCTGTTTACATGATTCTTCCTACAAAAACAATGACCGATCTGGCAACCTTCCTGCCCCGTACGCAAAAGGAACTAATGCGTATAAAAGGTTTTGGCAAGCGCAAGGCAGAAAAATTTGGTCCCGAAATCATTGACATCATTAAAGCATACTGCCTCGAAAATAATATTGAAGGCACAAATATTGAGATGGAAGTAGAACCGGAACCTGAAAAACCTGAAAAGGAAGCTGCTCCTAAAATAAACACGAAGCAAAAGTCTTTTGAACTCTATTGCTCTGGTAGAACCATAGAGGAAATTGCAGCAGAACGAGGCATGTCTGTTACAACCATCGAAGGTCATCTGGCCCATTACATTGGTATTGGCGAATTAGAAGTTACCAAGGTGGTGGATAGCGATAAGCTCCAGCGGATTTCTGAATACTTCATCAGCGCACAGAGCACCAAACTTGGCCCTGCCAAAGCAGCATTAGGCGACAATGTTTCGTGGGGGGAACTGCGCTTTGTACTACGTCATTTGATCCTGACAGGCGCAGATTTGAAGGTGGACCAGGCAGAATTATAAAGAAGTAGAGGGTTTGTCGGCCATAGAAAGGCTCACAGTGCTAATTTCTTGAGGCATAAGATTCGCGTATTTTCAGCCATTGTCGCATCGCCGTATTGGCAAATCGTCAAATACTTAAACTTCTTCGCTACCCGCCGCCACAATAACTTGTGTAATCTCGTAAATATGGTCGCCCAGGCGTTCGCATTTCGAGAATATGTCGGAATAAACAACGCCTGCCTCATATTTGTAAGGTCTTTCCTCGGTTGAAGTAAGATATTCTGCCTTCAGCTGATTGCGCAATTCATTAATCTTTTTCTCCAACTCCTTGGCTTTATGCGGGTTTACATCGGAATACTCAATACTGAGATTGCTGTACATCTCGTCAAAAGCCTCATCCAGGAGAGTGAACATTTGATTTATGTTATTACGTATTTCCTGCGTAAACCAGATCTTGTTCTTTCGTTTCTGCTGGAGCACTTTACCAATATTGTATATGCTGTCGCCAATGCTTTCGAGGTTGCTGGTTATGCGTAGCATGAGTTTTACCCGGTCGGCACTTTTGCGACTTAAGCCATTTTCGGATATTTGGTTGAGGTACGAAACAATCTCATTTTCCATCCTGTCGCAAATCCCTTCGTAATTGCTGATTTTCTTGTAAAGCGATTGGAAGGATTCATCGTTCACCTCGTTAAACTGCGTTTTTACATAGCCATACATGGTGCGTATGCGCTTGGCATAAACGCGTATCTCGCTTCGTACCTGTAAAAGCGAGATCTCCGATGTGGAAAATATGGTTTTGGATATGTATTTAAGCCTGAATTTCTCTTCTTCGTTGTATTTATGCTTTACCAGCTTATCGGCTAATACAAGAACCTGTGGTACAAACCATATCATTACAAGGGTATTGATGGTATTGAATGTGGTATGTGCCACTGCTATTGCGTATGGGATCATGGCAGGATCGGTAAAAGCCGATTTTCCTGAAGCAGAAACAAGGATACTATCGATACCCTTCAAGAATGGGTTGAAAAGAATAAAAGCCCATATTACGCCAATAAAGTTGAACAAAAAGTGAAAGCGGGCAGCCTTTTTTGCCGAAACATTCGTTACAAGCGCAGCAAGATTAGCTGTAATAGTAGTTCCAACGTTTTCGCCCAATACCATGGCTATGGCTAATGGCAGATTGACAATGCCCTTTGATGCTAAAACCAACGATAATGCCATGGCAGCACTCGACGACTGAAATATCGACGCGAGAATAGTACCAATGAGAAAGAAGAGCGCTATGGAAAAGAAGCCCTGGTTATTTAAGGTAGAAACCATATCTACAAACCACCCTTCAGCAGTAAGATCGGGGATAACCAGAAGCAGGTATTCGAGTCCCAGGAATATTAGTGAGAGCCCAACAACAAATTCGCCCCAGTATTTCTGTGAATTACGAATAATAAATAACAAGAAGAACCCAATGCCAAATAAAGGAAGCGCAAAGCTTGATATTTTAATATTCAACCCTATAGTGACAAAAATCCAGGCTTTAAGCGTAGTTCCTATATTAGCCCCCATGATCATCCCAACGGCTTCAGTAAGCGATAGCAACCCTGCATTCACAAAGCTCACAATCATTACCGTTACAGCCGATGAGGATTGTATAATCCCTGTAATGGCAAGGCCTGACATAATGGCCTTAAACCTGTTTGATGCTACTGAAGCTATTATAGCACGCATGCGAAAACCGGCCACCTTCTGCAATGAGTCGCTCATCAGCTTCATTCCATAAAGGAACAAGCCAATGGATCCTATCAGCGACAATAAAATCAAGAGAGCCTTCCACATACTAAATTAAAACGGTTTCGTGAAATTTTATACCTTTACGGGCTTTAGCAAAATACAAAAGAAATCATTATATCAATTGAACAGAAAGGATTCATGTTAATTTTTTGTTAATTGAGTGCTGATTTTAAACAACTATCCCGAAACACACATTCGGTAGAGAAAACAACCAATTTTATGATCTATAACTATTCACAATGCCTCGCTATTATTCAGAAAGAGATTGAAAAACTGGCCACAGAAAAAAGAGATCCACAGGAACTCTATGCACCAGTTTCCTATATTATGCAACTTGGAGGAAAGCGCATCCGCCCTGTAATGGTCCTTTATGCACACAATCTTTTCAACGATTCCATAGAAGAAGCCTTGCCTGTAGCGATGGCCATTGAGGTATTCCACAATTTCACGCTGGTACACGACGATATTATGGACAATGCCCCTATCCGCCGTAACCAGCAAACCGTGCATGAGAAATGGAATAACAATGTAGCCATTCTTTCAGGCGATGCCATGCAGATTATAGCTTACCAGTACCTTTGCAAGGTTAACCCTTCCGTACTCAAGCCGATGATTGATATTTTCAATACTACCGCCCTGGAAATCTGTGAAGGCCAGCAATACGATATGAACTTTGCCTCGCGGAAAGATGTAACCTTACCCGAGTATATTCGGATGATTGAATTAAAGACTTCGGTGCTGGTTGCTGCCAGCCTTAAGATGGGAGCCCTGTGCGGAGGTGCCAGCGAAAAGGATGCCCAAAATCTTTACGAGTTTGGCCGCAACCTGGGCCTTGCTTTCCAGATACAGGACGATTACCTTGATGTGTATGCCGACCAGGAAGTATTTGGGAAAACAGTAGGCGGCGATATCGCCGAAAACAAAAAGACGTACCTGCTCATAAAAGCCATAGAACTTGCAGAAGGCGAGGACAAAAATATTCTCGACCGCGCTATACGTAACCAAATAGCCGATTTGGATATAAAAATTGAGATGGTGCGAGGAGTTTACGATAACCTTGGAATTGCATCCATTGCAAAAAAAGCCATCGAAGACTATTCCAACCGTGCATTCTGCTTTCTGGATGCAGTGAATGTGGATGAAAGCCGCAAAGCAATGCTCAAGGCAATGGCTGTGGAGTTGATGAAGAGGGAGAAGTAAAAGTAATAAGTGCCTAAAGTACTTCGAGTGCCTAAAGTGTGGAGTATTTAGGTTCGCGATAACTCAAAATGATGCTTCCTGCATAAATGTCGACGTAGCAAATGCTGGGTCGAACGGCGCGATTCTCTAATCCAATCCCCCGGCCTCAATCACACTCTTAGCCAAAACCAAATCTGCTGGCTCTGTAATCTTAATATTTTCGCGGTTTCCATCTACCAGGTTGATCTTTTCGCCTTTATATTCTAAGACGCTGGCATCGTCGGTGAAAAAGGACTGATATTCCTGATTGAATGCCTGCTGTAACAGCCGTATTTCAAATACCTGAGGAGTCTGAACTAACCGTAAAGCTGATCGATCTATTAATTTCGAGCTATCACCTTCTATCTGCCTTATGGTTTCATGAACAGGGATACAAGGAATAGCGTTACCCATCATCTTTGCATCTTCAAAACATCGCCTAATTGTTGAAATACTTACCAAGGGCCGTACGCCATCGTGTACAGCAACTATCCCATCACCTGATATCGTGTTTAACCCGTTCTTTACTGAATGAAACCGTGTTTCGCCGCCATTTACAACCGAATGCTTTATGGCGAATGCATGCCGAATGCACAATTCCTTCCAGGTAGATTGATGCGCTTCGGGGAGTACAAGTATTATCTTAATTGCAGGATCGAAGGTTACAAACCGTTCCAACGTATGCATCAGAATGGGTTTACCGGCCAGTTCCAGAAACTGCTTCGGAATCTCGGACTTCATGCGCGTTCCCGAACCACCTGCTACAACAATTACGTAATTATTCATTGTCTGTTAAATTCAGAATGTCAATACCTTTTTGCTTCTTTTAACTATCTCGTACAAATCGGCGATAGACGCTATTGTACACATGTTCACGTTGTCGGTATGCCGTTGTTGGGCACATGTACCGCACACAATAATTTGTCCGCCAGCTGCCAGAAACTTTATATGTAGTGAACGAATATCAAACTTACTGCTGTCGCGCATAAACGGATCAATGCCTTTGCCAATTGCGAACATAACAACCGTATCGCCCTTTGACTGGCTGTAAGTAGCCAAGCGAAAGGCATTCCAAACCGTTTCATCATCGTCAGTATAGATCACAATACCCAGATCAGGCGTGGTGTTCTTGGGAAAAGCTGTAGTCGTCTCGCAACCAAAATTTAACTGCGAAAACCCCTTCCCTGCAAAGAGTAAAAACAAAATGACTAACAAAGAGCCTCGTTTCATCTGTAAATAATTTTTATGTTAAGGTCAGATGGAACACCCTTGATAACTTGGCTTTGCCGAGCTCGTAAACTTGGTTCATCATTGTTTGTGTTTGCAGAACATGGGTGTTTCATGTTTATCTGTTTAATTTGTAATTTTGGACAGATAAAGATAAAACCTTTTTGCTATGCTAGAGACTGCACACGGTTTTCTTTCTATTTTGAAGGAAAACAACTACAAAGAATGGTTCCATGCCAATAAAGACTTGTACAACGATGCAAAAAAAGAATTTGAAGATTTCATCAACGCACTGATTGCTGAAATTCACACATTCGACAAGGAAATCGGGTATCCCGAAGCTAAAGACTGTGTATTTCGTATTTTCAGGGACGTACGCTTTTCAAACGATAAAACTCCCTATAAGACTAATATGGGCGCTTATATGGCTCGTGGCGGAAGCCGCAAAAGTGAATATGGCGGATATTACTTTCACTTAGAGCCCGGAAACTGCATGCTGGCAGGAGGTATATGGATGCCACAACCGGATATATTAAAGGGTATAAGAGAAGAAATATACCACAACATTGATGAATTCCTCGACATCATCAACAACAAAAATTTCAAAAAACATTTCAGCGGCATCGATAGCGACTCCGTGCTCAAAAACGCGCCCAAAGACTATCCCAAGGACTGGCCTCACATCGATCTTCTGAAATTTAAGAGCTACACCGTAGGCAAAATAGTCCCCGACGAACTGGTGCTTAGCAATAAAATTGTACCAACAGCAATCGAAGTATTTAAGGCATTGATGCCCCTCAATAAATTTTTTAACAGGGTGATTGAAGACCTTCGCTAATGGGTGCCAATTGTTATCTTTGGCGGGTGAGGATTAACCAGCAAATTACAAACTAAATCAATGAATATATGAGCATTAAAGGAACACGCACAGAACAAAACCTTTTAAAGGCTTTTGCAGGAGAATCGCAGGCAAGAATGCGCTACACGTTATTCGCCCAAAAGGCAAAGGAAGAAGGCTACGAACAAATAGCCGCCATTTTCCTCGAAACAGCTGAGCAGGAAGCTATGCATGCCACACGCTTCTTTAGTTTCCTCGAAGGTGGAATGCTTGAAATTCAGGCTTCGTACCCGGCAGGTATCGTAGGCTCAACTGCCGATAACCTCAAAGCTTCTGCTGATGGCGAAAACGAGGAATGGACTGAATTATATCCTGAATTTGCCAGGATTGCTGAAGAAGAAGGCTTCAAAAAAGTGGCATCGCTCTTCAAAATTATTGCTAAAGCCGAAGTAGTACACGAAAAGCGCTATCGCAAATTGCTCGAAAACTGCCTAAAAAACCAGGTTTTCGAAAAAGAAGAAGAGGAAGAATGGTACTGCCGCAAGTGTGGGTATGTTCACAAAGGCAAAAAAGCGCCCGCCAACTGCCCTTGCTGCGAAAATCCGCAGGCTTACTTTGAGCTAATGGAAGAAAATTATTAAAAGAGGTTGTAGTAGTTGTAAAAGTTATAGAGGTTGAAGACGCGATAAAGGTTGTAGAGGTTATAGAGGTTTATAAGTTTCTTTTACAACTTTTACAACTTTTACAACTTTTACAACTTTTACAACTTTTACAACTTTTACAACTTTTACAACCTATAAAAAACCAAAACCAATGTCAGCATCAATCTATTACATCACCGGTGGTGAGCGGTCAGGAAAGAGCGGATATGCGCAGCAAATGGCACTATCGATGAGCGATAATCCTGTGTACCTTGCAACATCGCGCATCTGGGACGAAGAATTTCTTCAGCGCATTGAGCGGCATAGAGCCGACAGGGACGACCGCTGGCAAACCATAGAGGAAGAAACGCTTCTTGCTAGGCACGATTTCACCGGGCGAACAGTGGTACTGGATTGTGTCACGCTTTGGTTAACCAATTTTTACACCGACAACCAGTACGATGCCGACAAAGCCCTTGAAGCCGCCAAGGCAGAGTGGGATAAGCTTATCAAACAAGACTTTAACCTAATTGTTATATCTAACGAAATCGGAATGGGCGGACATGGTGCATCCGAAGCGCAACGCGCATTCACTTCGTTGCAGGGATGGATGAACCAATACATTGCTAAAACTGCAAACAAAGCATGGCTCATGGTTTCAGGATTGGCTTTACCATTGAAGTAACTGTACAAAATTGTTGTCATTCCGGCGACGGCCGGAATCCTTAAGTTTGGGATTCCGGCCTTCGCCGGAATGACAATAAATTATAACCTCAAAAATAAATAAAAACTGATGCTCAAACGCCAGATGCTTACATTCTTTGCTTCTATCATGTTCTTCTCGCGGATGCCGGTATTATTCAGGCTGCAAATTACCGATGTGCATTTTAAGCAGTCAATGCGGTATTTACCATGGGTAGGACTCATTGTAAGTTTGGCCGGAGCAATCGTTATGTATTATAGCGCACGTATTTTACCATATTCAATGGCTGTGCTACTGGGCATTCTTGTAACCATTTTACTCACAGGAGGGCTTCACGAGGATGGACTGGCTGATGTATGCGATGGTTTTGGCGGAGGATACACCAAACAACGAATCCTGGATATTATGAAGGACAGTCATATTGGAACCTATGGTGTTATCGGGTTAATCCTCGCTTTTTTGTTTCGCTTTGGAGCGCTTTCCGAGATGCCACGGTACTTTATGGCGTTATTCTTTGTTGCAGGCCATGTGATAAGCAGGTTCACGCTAGTAACCATTATGTACAGGTATCCTTACGCGCGTAACGACGAAACGAGTAAGGCCAGAATAGTAATCGGCCAGTATTCGTTGGTTGATGTAGTTATAGCTTCTGTTCCTGTTGTATTTATCTATTGGGTAATCGGGAGCTGGGCAGCATTACTTACGCTTATCCCCGTTTGGCTTACCAAATGGTTGATGGGCCTGTACTTCAACAAAAAAATTGGAGGATATACGGGCGATTGCATGGGCGCCATGCAACAGGCTACAGAAATTGTCTTCTATCTTTCCATTCTGGTATGGCTCAAATTTACCTGGTAAGACATACCAACGTCGATGTTCCCAAGGGTACATGTTATGGAGTATCGGACATTCAGCTTGCACAAAGCTTTTCTGAAGAAGTAATTCCCATTCTTCAGCAATTAAAAGGAATATCATTTGACAAGGTGTACACAAGCCCGCTAAAACGGTGTACTCAATTAGCCCACGTTCTATCACCCGCCGGATACCTGATTGACAAACGGTTAACAGAGCTCAACTTCGGCAATTGGGAAGGGTTAAGTTGGGACAGTATATACGAATTACCCGAAGGCAAAGCGTGGATGAACAACTACCTTGAACTCCCCTGCCCCGGCGGCGAATCATACATTGATCTTTACAACCGGGTAACTGCATTCATCAACGAAATGGACAAAAGCCAAACGACCCTGATTATAACCCACGCAGGAGTTATCCGTGTGTTCTTATCGGTATTCAATGGCATTGAAGGGAAGTCGATGTTCGATCGGAAAATAGACTTCGGAGAAATAATAAAAATTGTAGTTCCTTTGGTTATTAGTAATGAATGCTCTTTATGAGTAAACTTTCAAGCTTCCTGCTTTTTCGTTGCTTTTAGCACAAAATAACAACCCCCGATTAAAGAAATAGTTACCAAAAAAATACCAGTGTAGCAGTAAACTGAACAATAGAAGTGGTTATTCGCGTTACAAGCCTCGGCAATGCAGCCAAACACAGTCATGATTATCCAATCCATAAAGAGTACCAATGGAAGAGCAAGGAGCAACCGGCATAATGTTTTTTGCATGGCATAAAATTTTTATAAACAAACTTAAACCAGTTTGATTTTATAAACAAATGTTCATTATATTTGTATTGAACAATAGTTCATAATTAATGCCAAGACCAAAACGCATACGAAAAATCATTAATCCCCCATCCGTGAAGGGATTTAAACCATTTGGGCCCAATTTACCTGAGAATAATGCTGAGCCCGTTTTTCTTCTCTACGAAGAATACGAAGCCATCCGCCTTTGCGATTACGAAATGCTCAACCACCAGGAAGCATCGGCTATCATGGAAATATCGAGGCCTACACTTACCCGAATTTATGCCCGCGCTCGCCAAAAACTGGCCGAAGCATTTGTAAAAGGACGTCAAATTGTATTTGAAGGCGGCAAAGTCTATTTTGACAGCGATTGGTACATATGCAACCAGTGCTCATGCCTTTTCAACAACCCTGAGAAAACCGAAGTAATTGATCGTTGCCCTTTATGCGGGAGCGAAGACTTTAGTAATTATACGGAGGTTGCCGCTAACCCATATGGTAACAGCAGGTGTTGCGAGGTATGTATTTGCCCCAGATGCGGGTTCGAGAGAGAACACCAGATTGGAATACCCTGCAACAAGCTGATATGTCCGGAATGTAACGTACCCTTAAAGAAAAAAGAATGAAGATTGCCATAACATCAACCGGTAATGCATTTACATCCAAGCTCGACCAACGCTTTGGACGTTGCTCCTGGTTCGTATTCTTTGATACAGAAAGCCAGGGTGCAGAATTTCTACCCAATCCTTTCAAAGACGCAGAGGAAGGCTCTGGAGCATCTTCCATATCCTTACTAACCGAGCGAAAAGTAAAAAAAATAATATCGGGCGAATTTGGAATTAAAGTAAAACCGCTGCTCGACAGCCACCAAATTCAGATGATCATCCTTAAGGATTGCGAAAGAACCATCCAGGAAATTATTGATTTGTTGAACCATAAAAAAACAGAAAAATGAAAATTGCCATTCCAACACAAGGCACAGTAGTGGACAACCATTTCGGTCATTGCGAAATGTACACAGTAATTACAACCGACGACAACAAAACCATTACAAACATTGAAACGCTTCCCTCGCCACAGGGTTGTGGTTGTAAATCGAACATTGCTTCTACCTTCCAGCAGATGGGTGTAAACGTAATGCTTGCCGGTGGCATTGGCGACGGAGCGATTAATGTGCTCAAAAGCCATGGTATTGATGTTGTAAGAGGCTGCTCAGGCAACGTAAAGGCGCTTGCCGAAAGTTATTTACAAGGCACATTGGCCGATTCAGGCGAATCTTGCGCGCATCATCACAACCATGGTAGCGAGCATTCCTGTAATCATTAAATTTGCAGATCGAAAAATTAAACGAGAACAAGTGACAAATACGCCGGATCAGGAAACAACAACCATTTGCATACTTCGCCATGGCGAAACGGACTGGAATGCGCAGGGACGACTTCAGGGTCGCGAAGATGTTGCGCTTAACGATGCGGGCCGTAGCCAGGCACACGATATTTCAGCATATTTCAAGGTAGAACGATGGGATGTGGTTGTATCGAGCCCTTTGAAACGGGCTCACGAAACGGCGCAAATCATTGCTTCGAATATAGGAATTGATCAGGTTCACGTTTTTCAGGAAATTATTGAGCGCGACTATGGCTCTGCTTCAGGCCTCCTACCCGAAGAGCGCAAGGCTAAATTCCCGGACGGGATCCCCGACCAGGAAGAATTCGAACACCTACGCATTCGGGCCATGGACGGGCTTGCCAAAATTGCTGCGGAATTCCCGGGAAAGAAGATTATTGTGGTTGCTCATGGCGGGCTCACCAATTCCATTCTCTATTCCATTTCCGGTGGCGCTTTCGGAAGCTTTAAAACAAGACTGAAAAATGGATGCATCAATAAACTTATATACGCAAACAACCATTGGACAGTGGATTTCTACAACAAAACTGCCGAAGAACTGCTTAATCCAAAGGATTACCAGAAGAAACTTTATTCAGAAGACGATCTGCAAACCATGCGTTTAGCGGAAGCTTCAAAATTGCCGGGCAAGAACCGGATCGACGAAATTATGAATTATGCCGAAAAGGCCGGTATTAAACGCATCGGAATTGCCAATTGCATGGCTTTACAGCGGGAAGCCGAAATGCTTAAAGCCAGGTTATCCGAAAAATTTGAGGTATACAGTATCGATTGTAAAATTGGTAAACTCACCTCGGCCGAACTCACCGGGACCGATGCCAAAGGATTTTCGTGCAACCCGGCCGGACAAGCCGATTATCTCTCCCAACACCAAACCGAACTCAATATTTCGCTGGGGTTGTGCCTGGGACACGATATGGTTTTCTCCCTAAAATCAAAAGCTCCAACTACTACACTCATTGTAAAAGACCGCGAACACAAGCATAATCCTTACAAGGAATTCGAATAAGGCCATTTTTCCTGTAACATAGCAAGAATTTACCCCTTAAGACTTAAAATTTTTGCATTCAGAATAACATTCTGCCGTTCGGAATGGAAATTTACCCGTTCAGAATGAAGTTTTTCTCTTCAGAATAAAGTTTTACCCCTTCGGAATGACTTTCTTCCCGTTCGCAGTAACTCTCAACTGAATATGGAGGAGCACGCCAAATAAAATTTCATGCACCCGAACGTTTTTAGATATTTTACGTATTTTAGCGTACCTACAGATTCGAGAAGTTGAATTTGTTCGCCCCCCTCTGAAGCCGGATTAGAATCACCTGAGTGTTTTTTTACAAGAACTTAAGATGCTTGATACATTTCAATATGGCTTCGAATAAGGATACGATTTTATACATTGATGACGATCTGCTAAATTTAGAACTGTTCAAAGAGTTCTTTGCGGAATACTACCATGTAATTATTCTCACTTCAACAAAAGGCGCCGAAGAGGTATTGAAAAACAACAAGGTTAAAGTGATCATTTCCGACCAGTGCATGCCCGACGAAACAGGTATCGACTTCATCAAACGCATCAATGTTGAGTATCCCGAAATCGTTAAAATTATATTCACCGCCTATTCGAGCCAGGAAGTAGCCTTGGAGGCCATAAACGACGCTGCCATTTTCAAATTCATTTTAAAACCCTGGAGAAAACAAGAGGTAAAACACATCATCGAATCCGCGGTAAAGCAGTTCGACCTGGAACACGAGAAAAACCAACTGCTGCTTGAATTACAGCTAAAGAATATCGCCCTAGAGGAAGCCAACCAGAAATTAGTGGACAATGAAAAGAAATTTCATGTAGTTTTTTCGAACAGTAACGACAGTAAATATATACTGAACCAGCAAAAGAGAGTAATTGAAGTGAACCCGGCCTTCCTCGATCTGATTCAGTATAAGAAAGAAGATTCGCTCAATTTCGACGACCTCAACGCTTATATAAAAGATCGCTTCCCTGTGTTAATAAATAAACCGGTCGAACTTTCGCAAAACACAAAGACTTCGATCTACGATTTCGAAATTTCATCAGCATCAGGCGAACCCAAATTCATCGAAATCAATAGTAACCAAATCTCATATAATAACAGCCGTTATTTTCTGTCGATCATCCGCGATATTAGTGAACGAAGACATTTTGAAAAGAAAATAATCGACACCATTATTCAAACCCAGGAAGAAGAACAAAGCCGGTATGCCCGCGAGCTTCACGACGGGCTGGGGCCGCTCCTTTCGACCCTTAAAATGCACCTCGAGTGGATTGCCAATCCCGATCACTCTATTAATAAAAATAAAATAATAGAACACGCCATATATACATTGGATAATGCGATACGCAGCACCAAGGAAATAGCCAACAACCTGAGCCCGCATATTCTTGAGCGGTTTGGAATTGTAGATGCCGTGAATTCCTATATTGAGCACATTAAAGAAACTTCCAACATTGAGTTTACCCTATCTTCAAATCTGAAAGAACGACTTGCAGGAAACATCGAAATCGTTTTATACCGCACGATACTGGAATGCATGAATAATTCTATAAAACATTCCGACGCAAAAAAAATTATTATTAAATTGAATAAAGAAAGCAATAACGTAAAAATTAGCTATTCGGACAATGGTAAAGGATTTGACGTGGAAAAGGAAATTGCTGAAGGCAAAGGAATGGGACTGTTCAATATACAGAGCCGTATTAAACACATAGGTGGAACGTTTCAGCTAACATCAAAACCAAACAGAGGAACGGATATCAATATAAACATAAATCTTTAATAAGAAAGCAATGGGTAATAAGATCAGGGTTTTCATCGTAGACGATCATGACGTGTTTCGCGATGGAATCAAATTATTGTTAGCGAGCAGTCAGATGGCAGAAGTTGTGGGCGAAGCAAGTAACGGACAGGAATTTCTCGACATGGTTGAAACCGCAAAGCCCGCCGTGGTGCTCATGGATATTTCCATGCCCGTTATGGATGGTATTAAAACTACCAAACTGACTCAGGAAAAATATCCCGAAGTAAAAATCCTGGTTCTAAGCATGTATGGCGAAGAAAAGTACTACTATCAAATGATTCAAAGTGGCGTAAAAGGCTTCGTGTTAAAATCGACAGGCATCAACGAACTACTTAAAGGAATCACCGAAGTAGCCGAAGGTCGCTATTTCTTTTCGTCCGAACTCATAAGCAAAGTAATAACCAGCTTATCCGGTCAGGGGCCTCAAACGGACGATGACAACGGAGCAGGCCTAACCCGTCGCGAGTTGGACGTGCTTAAACTTATAGCCTCGGGCTTTACCAACGACGAAATTTCATCGAAGCTGAACATCAGCTCAAATACCGTTCGTACACACCGGGCCAACCTGATAAGCAAAACTGGGTGCGCCAACACAGCCAGCCTGGTAATGTATGCCATAAAAAACAAATATGTGGAAGTGAATTAAGATAACCACAGCGGTGCTCTGAACCGCATTACTTTTTTTCCTGAAGCTCGTTCCCCCAAAGAAGGGCTGTTAAGTTGTTCTGAATTCACGCATTTCTTTTACTACAAAGCTCAATCCCCCAAGGCGAAGGATGCCGGGGGATTGACGTAGCTTTCAAACCTTAATATTTATTCAACTCTCGTAGCTATGCAGGCAGGCGAATAATGACCTTATAGATCATTGTATATCCTATATTCACCGGCAACCGTTAATCCAATTCAACCTCTTTTTCAACAAACATACTCTACCCTCCCCCGTTTCTTTCTTCTGCTTTTACGATTAATCATTCTGTTTAGAAAAAATACGTTCGCTGTACCACCTGTTAATTCACGCAAAGAACAGTAAAATTCAACACAGCGCTGATGTTTCCTGGTTTTCGGTATTGTAATTTTATTTCACCATTACATAAACTGAATATCATGGAAGCATCGCTTAACCGGTTTAAAGACAAGTTTATCGAAGAAGCTGGCGGGCTGCTCGACAGGCTTGAAAAGGATTTGCTCGAACTCGAGAACAAACCTGCCAATAAAGAGCTTATCGAATCGGCATTCAGAGCCATGCACACGATAAAAGGTGCCAGCAGCATGTTTGGCTTCGACTTTATCTGCGAGTTCACCCACCACATGGAAAGCATGTACCAGCTCATCCGAGAAGAAAAACTCAGCTTCAACAACGAAATATCAGATATTACTTTTCAATCCATCGACCATATCCGTAAGCTCCTGCTCGACGATAAGTTTCTCGACCCTGCCAATCAGAAGAAGCACAATGCACTTATTGATAGCATTACCAAAGTTCTTCAGATTAAGCCCGTTCAATCTTCGGAAATATTTACTCATGAAAAAGCCAAAAATGAACCCGCCAGGGATAAACAAACATGGCATATTCTCATGCGTACCTCCGAAGCCATCTTTTTCAGGGGAATAAGCCTTACCAGCATTTTTCAGGACATGGCCGAACTTGGCGAATACGAGATTACCCGGATCGCCAATATGAGCACCGACGATATCGACACGTGGAGCATTTTCCTGCACACCGAAGCTTCTGAACAGGACATACACGAAGTACTGCTATTTATCGAGGACGACTGTTCCATTGTTAACCTCACCCAAAAAACTGTATTCGACACCAAACTCAACCATATTCCCGAAGAAGACGAAAACGAACCCGAAGATATTTCCATACTCGATTACATTGAGGATACGGAAAAACACAAGAAGAACAAAGTCTCCCCCGAATGCATTCCCTCCGAGAATATTGCCGTACGTGCAACGCAAACTGCCAAGCGAAT
The DNA here is from genome assembly GCA_036261135.1 of Bacteroidales bacterium. Lineage (GTDB taxonomy): Bacteria > Bacteroidota > Bacteroidia > Bacteroidales > JAAUTT01 > JAAUTT01. Next base: position 29,660 of record DATALJ010000163.1, on the reverse strand, counting down.
CTCGGTGGATGCTACAAAACTCGACCAGCTGATGTTTCTGGTTAGCGAACTCATTACCGTTAACTCACAGGTTAATCTGTCGGCGCGGGACAGCATTTATAATCCGCTGCGCCCTTATCTGGAAAAGATAGATTCGCTGGCTAAGCAATTCCGGAACAATGCCCTTGAGATCCGCCTTGTTCCGCTGGGAGATACGGTACTAAGGTTCCAGCGCCTTATCCGCGACCTTTCCAAATTGCTGAACAAAAAAGTGAATTTCGTAACCACCGGAACCAATACCGAGCTCGACAAGAATACCATTGACCAGCTCACAGAACCTCTGATGCACATTATCAGGAACTGCATCGATCACGGAATCGAAAGCCCTGAAGTCCGCGCTGAAAAAGGCAAAGCCGAAACCGGATCTATAACGCTTGCTGCCTATAACTCAGGCAACAATGTCTACATTACTATTTCGGACGATGGCTGTGGAATCGATGAGGAAAAAGTAAAACAGAAGGCCATTGAAAAAGGCTATCTGAAACCCACCGATAACCTTTGCAAAAAAGATATTTACGACCTCATTTTTTTGCCGGGTTTCTCAACTGCACAAAACCTTACCGAAGTATCCGGACGTGGTGTAGGAATGGATGTTGTAAAACGCCGCATTACCGATTTGCGTGGCGAGGTAATGATTGATTCAGAACCCGGAGCGGGAACAACCTTCACATTAAAGCTACAGCAATCGATGTCTATTATCGATTCCTTGCTATTTACTGTCGATAACTGCTATTTCACAGTTCCCCTGTCCGAAATTGAGATTTGCGAGCAGGTCGAAAACAGCGAAGTGATCAAACAACGCCATACATCAACCTTGCCATTCAACAACCACCTTATTCCCTTTATAGATCTGCGGCACCTATTTATAATTGGCGGCGAATACCGCGACAATCTGAGAACAATTGTCGTCCGCAACAACGACAAAGAAATGGCATTGCTGTGCGATAAAATCATTGGCGAGCACCAGGCGGTACTTAAGCCGCTTGGCAAGTCGCTCCGAAACCAGGAATATATTACTGCAGCAAGCCAAATGGGCAATGGCAAAATGGCGTTTATGATCGATACCAACGCGCTGTTCAAGCTAACAACAATGTAACAACAAATATTAATCAAACTTTACTTATATGAAGAACACGTATCTATCATTCATTGTCGGCAATGAGCTATATGCCGTAAATGTATCGAAGGTGCTTGAGGTACTCGAAAAACAGACGATTTCACGTGTACCCAATGCACCGCAATACATTAAAGGAATCATCAATTTTCGTGGCGACATTGTTCCGGTATTTGAAACACGCGATAAATTCAACCTGCCAACGCGTATCGAAAGCGACGCCTGTGTAATTATTGTGCTCGATTTATCGCAGAATACCGAAATATTCCGCATTGGCGCTATGGTAGACAAAGTAAAGGATGTATTGGAAATTGACGATTCCGAAATAAAGCCGGTACCAACCATGAGCAAAGAATTCAATACCCAGTTCCTGAAGGGTATATACAAGCTGAGCAACAACTTCATCCTGCTCCTCGATGTGGAAAAAGTATTTACCACCGAAGAAATGGATGCCCTTTCTAAAACAATAGAAGAATAACATATAGAAACCAACATGGAGGAATAATTATGAATAAGTTAAAAATCAGAACCAAGCTATTGATCAGCTTTTTCGTGCTGGCCATTATTTCAGGTATTATCGGCTACCTGGGTATTTCGAGAATAAACGAAGTAGATACGAGTTATAGCGATATGTACGACGTGGTGACCAAGCCATTGGCCAATTTAACCAAGGTAGTCAATAATTTTCAGCAATCGCGTGCCATTTACAGAGACTATGTTAGAGAAAACGATCCCGAAAAAATAGCTGCTCTTATAAATAAAAGAAAAGAGTTGAGCACCGAAAATGCTGGCTATATGAAGGAATACGAAAAATCGATAAGAACCGAAAATGGCAGAAAACTGTACGAGGATTTTTTGGGAACAAGAAAAAATTTTGTAGAAGACTTTGAAACCATCGAAAAGTTCGCCATTGCGAATAAAGATGAAGAAGCATACAATTTTATCGATCATGGGAGAATCAGCACTTCTGTTAAAGATTACGAAACGGCTTTGAATAAACTGGTCGATAATAAAATTGAACGTGGCAATACCATATCTACCGAAAATACTGCTATAACCAAAGCTGCTACTAACCTTATGGTAATATTCATTGTCCTTGGCATCCTGGCTGCTATTGCACTAGGCCTTGTTATTGCAGGGAATATTCAGGGTATTATCCAGTCGGTTATAAAACAAACCAAAATCCTGGTAGATGCTGCCATTGCCGGCCAATTAGCGACTCGCGCCAAACCGGAAGAAACAAACGAAGAATTCCGCGAAATAGTAGTAGGTATAAACAATACACTAGATGCTGTTATTGGGCCACTCAATGTTTCGGCTGATTATTTAGCCCGTATAGCAATAGGCGACATGCCTCCGCTTATATCCGACAAGTACAATGGCGATTTCAACAACATTAAGAATAATCTGAATACATTAATCCTTGCATTAAACCAGGTTATCGAAAAAGCACAGGCTGTAGCACAAGGCGATTTAACCGTTACATTGACACAGCGCTCTGAAAATGATGAATTAATGAAGGCTCTCGATGCTATGGTGAAGGCCAATGCCTCAATTATAAACGAGTTTATCATTGCTATCGAAAATATTGTAGAAGCCAGCCAGCAATTGCAGGCAGTTGCCGTTCAAATTTCGCAGGGGTCAACCGAGCAAGCCTCATCTACTGAAGAAGTGTCCTCATCCATGGAAGAAATGGTGGGAAACATTAATCAAAACACGGACAATGCCAAGCAAACCGAACAAATTGCTTTGCGCGCATCCAGCGACATAACAGAAGGTAACCGGTCTGTAGCCATTACGGTAGATGCCATGAAAAAAATTGCCGAAAAAATTACGGTAGTAGGCCAGATTGCCGAAAAAACCGATCTGCTCGCAATTAATGCCGCTATCGAAGCTGCCCGCGCCGGCGAGCAGGGCAAAGGATTTGCAGTAGTTGCCGCCGAAGTACGCAAACTGGCCGAAAACAGCCAGGCAGCGGCCAAAGAAATCGACGAACTATCGAAATCGAGCGTAAAAATTGCCGATGAATCGGGCGTATTGCTACAGAAGATAGTTCCCGACATACAAAAAACAGCCATTCTCGTGCAGGAAATTGCCGCAGCCAGTGCTGAGCAAAACTCTGGCGCAAACCAGGTAAACAATGCCATCATGCAATTGAACCAGGTTACACAACAAAATGCATCGGCATCCGAAGAAATGTCGTCGAGTGCCGAAGAACTGGCCAGCCAGGCCGAACAATTGAAGGAACTGATATCGTTCTACAAAACAGGGCATGAAAACAGCTATACACGCAAACCCTCCCGTGATAAAGAAAAAGCATTGCGGCAGAAATCGCCAAAACCGGTGCTTCACTCTGAAATTCACAATCCGGTCCACGTTAAACCTAATCTGGATATTATGAAAAGTAGCGAACCGGATGGTAGCTTTGAATCCTATTAAAACGGGGAACATCTAGGATTATAGATTAAGGAGGCAGTTCACCAGACTGTCTCTTTAATCTATTCATAAGCAGCAACTATCGAGAATTTATATTTTTTTAAATGCTTACCTCTTCTCAATAAAAAAAGTTTATTAACTTAATATCCCTTTTACTCAAATATTAATATAAAGTCATACCCAATGGAACCTTCAAACGCTAAATTGGTTATACACTTGGAGAAATATTCAATCTAAAGGGAAATGAAGCGGGAACAGGAATATTCCCAGCTAGTCTAGTACTAAAACTACAACTGTTAAGCAGGCTAAACAATCGTTTTATAATGGATAAAGCCAAAATGTCTCAGGAGGAGCTGGAAAAAAGGATCGAGGAACTGGAAAACAGTCTCTCTCAATCTGCTTTCTTTAAAAATTTGTACGCAGAAAGCGATGAAATACATTTTAGGGTGCTCATTGAAAATGTACCCGAACCTATCATTATCCAAATCGACGGCAAATTTGCCTACCTCAATAATGCCAGCCTTGCCCTTTATGGAGCCACCTCTGCCAATGAGATAATTGGCAAAGACATACTCTCGCGCATACACCCGGATTACATTGACATTGTGGGGCAACGAATAAAAAATCTCAATGAAGAAAGATTACCTGCCCACAATCTGGAATATAAACATCTGAAGTTGGATGGAACAGCTATAGACGTTGAAGTATCAGCTGTTCCCATTACATATAAACAAAAGGAGGGCGCATTGGTCTTTATAAAAGACATTACGGAACGAAAAAAAACCGAAGCCAGAATAACCGGACTATCCAACATCATCGAAAATTCACTGAACGAAATTTATGTATTCGATACAGAAACCCTTATTTTCCGGTTTCTTAATAAAAGTGCGCTGAATAATTTAGGCTACAGTTTGGCCGAAATGCAGCATTTAACCCCACTTGATATTAAACCGTTATATATTCGCCAGCAGTTTATCAGCGAAGTTAAACCTTTATTGGACGGAACACAGGCTTTACATAAGTTCGAAACCATCCATAAACGAAAAAACGGCACCACATACCCGGTAGAAGTCAATTTGCAGATTACCCACTATGAAGGGAAAAAATGTTTCGTGGCCGTAATTACCGATATTACCGAACGCAAAAAGAACGAGGATGAAATAAAACAGCGCACAGAGGAACTAAAAAACTTTTTTGATTGCGCTATCGACCTGCTTTGTATAGCAAACACCGATGGTTACTTCCTTAAGCTCAACAAGCAGTGGGAAAACGTATTGGGTTATACACTTGCCGATTTAGAGAACAAAAAATTTCTGGACTTCGTGCATCCGGACGATATTCCTTCCACGCTCGAAACCATTCAAACACTCTCACAACAGTGTAATATACTCAACTACGTTAACAGGTATCGTTGCAAAAATGGCGATTACCGATGGATAGAATGGCGATCGACCCCACAGGGCAACATAGTATATGCGTCTGCAAGAGATATAACCGAACAAAAACAGATACAGGATGCGCTAGTCCAGAAAAACATGGAACTCGAAGCCTCAGAGGAAGAAATCCGCGCTACCAATGAGGAATTAATATCAACTACGAATGCGCTTAAGGAAAACTTTGCCGAACTGCAAAAGGCTAAAGAAATTCTGGAGGAAAGCGAATTAAACCTGATTGAGGCACAACGTATCTCGAAAATCGGCAACTGGCACATTGATATTGCTACAAACAAGGTAAAATGGTCGAAATCCTGTTTCTTGCTGTTCGATATCGACGAATCCCACGTCGATCCTGAGCATCTGCATGCCGAATTCCGTAAATGTATTATTCCCGAAGATATAGAACGGGTAAATAAAATACAGGCTGAAGCCATGCTTAAGCAGGAAGGAACTTCGTACGAGTTTAGGGCAAAAGTGCGTAATTTCACTCGATCGTTCCACGTAATTGTAGAACCCCTGTTTGATGCGGGTAAAAAACTGATTGCTTTTAAAGGAATAATACAGGATATAACAGAACGCAAACAAGCCGAAGAAAAGCTCAAGGAACAGCAGGCTCTTTTTGAAACCGTGTTTAACACAATAACTGATGCAGTAATAATTACCGACAAGGAAAGAAAGATTACTCTCTCAAATAAAGGTGTGGAGAGCATTTTCGGTTATTCGTCCGACGAAATCATAGGAAAATCGACCGAGACACTATACGCAGGCAAGGAATTTTTTCTTAAAGCAGGCAAAGAGGTATTTAACGAGTATTCATTGAATTCAGGCAACTTTTATCTTACAAAATATGTGAGTAAAGATGGGGTTGAATTTCCAGGCGAAACCTTTGGCGCCAAGCTATACAACACCAATGGCGAATGGATAGGCAATCTGGCGGTTATGCGGAATGTTTCCGAACGGTTGAAATACATTGAAGAATTAAAGATTGCGAGAGAAACCGCCGAAAAAAGCGAAGAACTAAAAACGGAATTGCTCGACAAACTTAAAGAAGCACAACAAATTGGCAAAGTAGGCAGTTGGGACTGGAACCTCCAAACAGGAGAAGTATGGTGGTCCGACGAACTCTACAAAATTTTCGAATTGAATCCCAAAACATTTACCCCATCGGTAGAAAATAATGCAAAGTTTGTTCATCCTGAAGATACGGAAGGTTATCATTCTGCTGCTGCCCGTTGCATCAAAACAGGCGAATTCCTCGAATATGAATTACGCATCATAACGCCCCTGGGCAAAATAAAGAACTGCAAGTCGACAGCAAAAGTGTTCTTCGATAAAAAACATAATGCAACACGTATGTCGGGCACATTCACTGACATTTCCGAGCAAATACGAAATAAGGAAGAACTCATAAAAGCCAAGGAAAAAGCTGAAGAAAGCGACCGGCTGAAAACGGCCTTTCTGAATAACATTTCACACGAAATACGCACCCCAATGAATGCCATTGTCGGTTTCTCTGGTTTCCTGAACGACCCTGACCTGCGGCCCGAAAAACGCGAGCATTTCACCGACATGATCATTCAAAGCAGTAACCAACTGTTGTCGATTATCACTGATATCATCAGTATTGCCACCATTGAAGCAGGACAGGAGAAAATCCTCGAAATGGAAATAAGGCTGAATGCAACGCTCAAATTCCTTTATGCCCACTATGCGGAAACTGCAGCGAAGAAAAACATCAGATTACATTTTGAAACCGGCTTTACCGACGATGATGACAAAATAATTACCGATAAAACCAAACTCGAAGGAATCCTTACCAATCTGATTGCTAACGCGCTAAAATTCACGCATTCAGGCCATGTTAATTTCGGATATCGCGTGAGAAATTCATTTATTGAATTTTTCGTTGAAGATACCGGGATTGGAATACCGGCTGATATGCACAATGAAATTTTCAAGCGCTTCCGGCAGGTCGAAGTTACTGCCAACCGGAAATTTGGTGGGTCAGGCTTAGGTTTGTCTATTTCCAAAGCTTACGCAGAACTACTCGGTGGCAAAATCTGGCTTACCTCCGAACTCGGCAAAGGTTCAACTTTCTTCTTTACCATACCTTACAGAAAGCCCGCACCAATTGCTGAACCTACGCTGCCTTACGACACAGAGAGGACAAAAGGGAAGCCTGTTACACTGCTGATTGCTGAGGACGAGGACTCTAATTTCCTTTTACTCACCGAAATGCTTTCCAAGAAGAATATCCAGATTATTCGGGCCGTAAATGGAATTGAAACCGTGAATATTGCCAAAACCAATCCCAACCTGGACATGATACTTATGGACATTAAGATGCCCGAAATGGATGGACTAGAGGCAACACGGCAAATTAAAGCATTTCGACCGTCTATACCCATTGCAGCACTTACAGCGTATTCGTTCCCCGAAGAAAAAAACCAGGCATTTATGGCAGGATGCGACATGTTCCTCCCCAAACCCATACGAAAAGAAGAATTACTTCAGTCCATAAGGCAGGTAATTAAGGGAATATAGCCCGTTCCCCATATTTTTTTCGCGTACCGTGATCTTTATCGTACTTCTGTTTGTTTAATAAACGAACAGTAAAGTAAACATTATGTCGTATTATTTTAGTAAAAACCTACCACTTTCCCACAGCGAAGCCATCGAGAAAGTAACAGCAGCTTTAAAGAATTCCGGGTTTGGCATAGTGTCTGAGATACAGATGCACGAGAAATTCAAGGAAAAGCTAAACGTCGATTTCAAAAAGTACACAATCCTTGGAGCGTGTAATCCGGGATATGCGTTAAAAGCAGTTCAGAATGAAGAAAAAATAGGAACCATGCTTCCCTGCAACGTTGTTATAATTGAAAAAGGAGAAAATGTAACGGAAATAGCAGCGGTAAATCCCGTCGCATCCATGATGGCGGTGAATAATCAGGCGCTTGAGCCCATTGCCAGGGAAATAACACAAATATTGAAAGAAGTAATTGAAAATCTGTAATTCAAAATGATAGAGAGAATATTCAACTATTACGCATACAATGATAACCTTGCTGCAGGCGGACAACCTACAGCCGAACAGATAGAAGCCCTTAAACAATCGGGTTTCGATGTAATTGTAAATATATCGCCTGCCTCAGCCCGAAATGCTTTGCAAAACGAGCATCAACTTGTTGAAAGATGGGAAATGGACTACATTCATTTTCCGGTAGATTGCTCAAATCTTCGGGAAACGCACTACCTCACCGTGGCGGCCATCCTGAACAGCCTCGAGGGGAAAAAAGTATTTATGCATTGTGGCGGAAACATTAAAACATCCAACTTAATCCACATGTATCATGTGCTGGAAAAAGGGATGAATGAACAGGAGTCGTTCGGCACATTGCGTAAAATCCAGAATCCCGAAAACAAATGGTTGTTTTTCTTTAAGAAAATGGGAATGAAAGGCGATGCGCTTTAAGCCCTTGTTAATCTTTGCAAAACTTTTTAATTACATCATACGCTCTTTCGATACCGAGTTCGCCGGCCTTACTCAGGTCGGTGCAACCTTCGTCGGTTCTGCGAACATAAATATAGGTCAATCCTCTGTTGTAGTATGCTTCTGCAAATTTAGTCTCATACGCTATTGCACGGGTATAATCCCATATTGCACCAATATAATCGGTTGATGCTATTTTAACATTGGCCCTGTTGAAGTAAGCATGGTAGAATGAGGGATCGAGCTTAATGCAGGCTGAATAATCTGCAATTACTTCGGCATAATTTTTTGGCAAATCCATCTGCATTTTTGCCGGCTTCGCACCAATCGAAATGCGCAGATTACTCATGTCTTCAAGCGAATTAAGATACGAAATCATGTCGAACTTTGTATTGGCGCGGTTGAAGAAGGCTATGCTTAAATCAGGTTTTATACCGATAAGCGATGTGTAATCGTCAATAGCACCAGTGAAATTCTGCATTTGAAATTTCAGGATCGCCCGCTCATATATTTTAAGCCAGTTTTCGGGCTGAAGTTCTACCGTATCGAGCATTGTTGCCAGCGCTTTAATCTTAGCAGGCGAATTAATTACTTCCTTGGATGAGATAAGAAACTCTTCGGCGTAAAGCCCTTGATTCATCTCAGTTATATGTTTAACATCGGAGCGAACTTCCTCCTTTTCGGATAGCGACGAAAGTAGACGGTAATTGATAACGAAATTCGGGAACGGAGACATCTCGAGCTTAGCTGCTGTTTCAACATTGCCATCGTTGAAATCGGCCTTAAATTCGGCCAATTTAGCCAACCCTGACGAATCAACAAGGTTTGATTGTATAATCTTTTCGAAGTTAGCATTGATGGACACGGCAGATTTACGATCTTCTTCAGCGCCTTTAAAATCGTACATTGCACGTTTTGCTAGCGACCGGTTATAGTATGCCGAAGCAAATACAGGATTTAGTTCTATCGCTTTTGTATAATCGGCAACGGCACGGCGCAAATTGTCCACCCTCTGCCAAACAATAGCCCTGTTAAAATAGGTGTAAAAGTTATTGGGATTAATCTTCAAAACCTTGGTATAGTCCTCTATAGCACCGGTGTAATTGCCCAATTCTATTTTTGTGCCTGCACGGTTATAATACGTTAAGGCATTCTGCGGATCGAGCTTTATAACCACATCGTAATCTTTTAAAGCCTTAACAAAATTACGGGTTTGCGAATAAGCAAGTCCGCGGTTAAAGTATGCAAAGGAGTATGTGCTATCCAGCGCTATGCTTTTATTGTAATCGTCGAAGGCTCCAAGGGTATCCTTCATTTCAAACCGGTTAATTCCTCGTCTGGCAAAATACTCCGGGTTCTTGGGTTTTAGCTTTATGGCCTGCGCAAAATCGCCCATAGCCACCATGTTCTGACCACTGTATTGTCTTGCCAGGGCACGCAAAAAATAGCCCATTTCGGCGGTTTCGTCTATTTTAAGTATGCTGTCGCAATCGTCAATGGCCTTATTATATTTCCTTTCCATAATAAAATGGAAACCCCGGTTGATGTAAGCGCCAACATTGATGGGCCGAAGCTCAATGGCCTTGTTGTAATCGTTCAAGGCGCCCGACATATCCATTAACCGGTCCCTCGTTCTGCCGCGAACCGAGTAGTACTCTGAGCTTATTGTATCATTATCAATTGCAGAGGTAAAATCCTTTAGAGCGCCCCGGAAATCTTCGAGATTGAATTTACATATCCCGCGCAGGTAATATCCTTCGGCATTATCGGGCTTGAAGTAAACAATGGTGTTGAAATATTCAATGGCAGCGCGGAATTCATTCTGTTCCAATTTCTCAACACCCTTATTTCGCCAATAGTAGATGTTAATCTGGCCAAACGACAAGGATGAATAAAGGAAGAGCAATAAGCAAATACCGAAGCTTCTCATGCTAAATTGTTATGGCTGTAAAAATACACAAATTAGCTTCGCACCGTAAAGTATTAAGAAATTTTAAGAAAAGTCTAATGTTGCTAGATAAGCTTACGTATTTCCATGATTTTTATAATAACGTCAACAATTTCAGATAATGAAAGAGACATGCAATTGAAACGAACGTCAAAAGAGGTATAATCATTGTTTTTACCCTGGTAATAAGCACGATATTGGGCACGACGCTCGTCAATTTCCTTGATATATTTTTTGGCATCGGGGATCGACATACAATGTTTCTCGCTCACCAATGCAGCACGCCAATCCAATGGAGCTTCAAGGGATATGTGCAGCGACTTGGGAATATCGCGGGTCAGTGCGACGCCTCCTCGACCTAATATAATTACATGCCCGTCGTTGGCCATTGACCGTATTACCTCACCAATGGTTTTACGAATACGCCGATCGTTCACATAATATTTTTTGGACTGCGAATGAATGATCTCGTCAATTATCCCACGCGGATGTTTAAAGGCTTCGATGATGCGTTCCGGTTCCAAATCAAGCTCTTTCGCTGCGCTTTCAAAAATCTCCTTACTTACCCACTTCCATTCGGGTTTCTTCATGTCCTTTTGAGCATGCCGGTTAAGCGCATCCTGCAAAAGCTGCGAAATCTTTTTACCTGGACAACCCATTTCGCGCGAAATAGTAACAACAGGGCCCGGGTTTAAAAGTGGGGCATTCCGCTCAAGATACCGCTCATGAAGATATTTGCTAAGGTCTATTTTCTCGGCTGCCATAGTAGTAAGATTAAGATTGGCAAACGTGTGTTTAACTAATTAATTTGCTTATTAAAGATAGAATATTCGGCGAATTTTTGCAAGAAATAACGGATGTTTTAGGCTACTATCCCTAATTCCTTAGATAAAGCTACGCGTATGCTGAAAAATGTCTGAAGCTTTTGCTGCATCGCTACAATCTCTTCTATATCATTATGGGCCTGAGCTTCGAGCAATTTTACCTGAATCTCACGAATCATAAACTCTACACGCTTAAACTTATATTTAAGCATGATGCGGGGAGCATCCACTTTAAGCTTCATTTCTTCGGTTTCGATAAATACTTCACGTTTCCTGTACCGCTTGCTCAGCTCATATTTAGCCGAATGCGCAATAATATCAGTTGCTGTTTTGGAGATCTGCTGCTCCTGATGATTGATGAAATACTTCGAATCGAGCAATTGTCCCTGCCCGAGTTGGTGCTGATACTCGTTAAATATTTTCCTGTAAGCGGCATGGCTGAACTCAAGCTCGTCATGCTCTATTTCCTGAACGAAATACTCCTGAAGGGTTAATTCCCGAATTACCTCATTATCGTCGTTGTATAGCGGGAACAATGGCGTTTCTCCGAAGCTGAGCATCATGCGGATAATCTCTTTTTCCACAACCTCAAGCTCGTTTATTTCGACAGGTGAAGCAACAGCCTGATTTATTTCGATGGGGAAAGCAGTAGGATTTACCTTGCTTACGCGTTTATCAAAATCCTCGCGCCGCAGCTTGTTTACCTCCGAAAGAATAACAGATTCGCTTACCTGAAGAATCCTTGAGCTCTCGCGAATAAACAGCGTGCGCACAATGGCATCTGGCACTATAGAAATGGATTTAACAATATCGGTTATTGCCTGGGCGCGCTGCATAGGGTCGTTCTTAGCTTCGCCAAGCAGCAGGTTGGTTTTAAAGTGAATAAAATCAGTTTCATTCACCTTGAGGTATTCGGTAACTTCGGTAATGCTGTGGGTACGGGCAAACGAATCCGGATCTTCGGGCTGCGGCAACAGGATAACACGAACGTTCATCCCCTCCTCAAGAATAAGATCGATACCACGCAACGAGGCTTTTATACCTGCCGGATCGCCATCGTACAAAATAGTAATGTTGTTCGTGAACCGCTTAACCAGCCTGATCTGCTCCACGGTCAATGATGTACCTGACGATGCCACAACATTCTGTATACCGGCTTGGTGCATGGATATAACATCAGTATACCCTTCCACAAGGAAGCATTTATCTTCCTGAATAATGGTCTGCCTTGCATGATACAACCCGTAAAGAACATTGCTTTTGTGGTATATTTCGGACTCGGGTGAGTTCAGGTATTTAGCGGTTTTCTTATCATTGGTCATGATACGGCCGCCAAACCCAATCACCTTGCCGGTTAAGTTATGAATAGGAAACATAACCCGTCCCGAAAAGCGGTCGAACGGCTGATGACCTTCGGAATGAATAGTTAAACCGGTTTTTACAAGGTATTCAACCTTATATCCCTGTTTCTGTGCCTCACGTGTAAAAAAGTCGCGCTGTTCTAAACTATATCCCAGCTCAAATTTATGGATTGTCTCCTCGCGAAAGCCCCTTTCCTTGAAATAACTCAGGCCTATCGTTCGTCCTTCATTATGTTCCATCAGCGTTTTAGCAAATAGCTTTCCGGCATATTCGGACACAATGAGCATACTCTCCCGGTCGGTCTTTTGCTGCTGATCCTCCTCGGTCTGATGGGTTTCGGCCACCTCAATGTTGTACCTTTTGGCCAGGTACTTCAATGCCTCGTAGTAGCTGATCTTTTCGTGCTCCATTACGAAATTCACCGGATTGCCACCTTTGCCGCAGCCAAAGCACTTGAAAATGTTTTTGGCAGGCGAAACTGTGAACGACGGAGTTTTTTCGTTGTGAAAAGGACACAATCCCAAATAATTGACACCTCGACGTTTCAACGAGACGAAATCCTGCACCACATCTATAATCTGGGCAGCATCAAAAATTCTATCAACAGTCGACTGGTCAATCATTTGAAAAACAAAAAGATAAAAGTTACCAAAAGCGCTTGCTAAGTTAACAATTATTCATTTTTTTCATTCTTTATTCTTATGTTTCCTTAATTTTGGGAACCTAACAAAAAGAAAAACCATGTATAAACTCGTTGTACTTACCGGAGCAGGCGTAAGCGCCGAAAGCGGGATAAAGACATTCCGCGATAGTAACGGGCTGTGGGAAGAGTACGATGTAATGACCGTTGCAAGCATTGAGGGATGGTACAAGGACCCGGAACTCGTGCTAAAATTCTACAACCAGCGCCGCCAACAACTCGAAACAGCAAAACCCAATGCCGCACATACCGGATTGGCTGAGCTAGAGAAATATTTTGACGTGCACATCATCACGCAGAATGTGGACAACCTGCACGAACGCGGTGGAAGCAAAAACATTATTCACCTGCATGGCGAACTAACCAAAATACGCAGCACGGTAGATCCTTCGTATATCATCGATATTGGCTACAAAGACCTGCATATGGGCGATAAATGCCCCAAAGGAGGCCAGCTTCGCCCGCATATTGTATGGTTTGGAGAGGCTGTTCCGGCAATTGAAGAGGCCGCCGATGTTGCATCAACAGCCGATGTGTTTGCTGTAATTGGCACATCGCTCAATGTATATCCTGCAGCAGGACTCATCAATTATGTTCCTTCCAAAACACCAATATACCTGATCGATCCGAACGATGTACTTATCCCCAAAGGATGTAATATCGATTTTATTAAAGAGAAAGCAGGAAAAGGTGTGGAAATACTTAAAACAAAACTCCTCAAGCAATTTGGATTAAATGAAAACTAACAGCTGTTTATGAAAAAATTTCTCTTATTTACCCTTGCTCTTTTACCTCTTTATGTTACAGCCCAGCAATTTCATGGAGGTATTATAGCCGGCATCAATGGAAGCCAGGTAGATGGCGATCATTTCGCGGGCTACAATAAGTTGGGCTTTATGGCTGGCTTCTTTGTATACCGGCCGGTATCCGAAAGGCTCGATTTACAGCTCGAAATCAAATACATGGGTAAGGGAGCAGCCAAAAAAACTACAAAAACCGACCTTAGCAAATACAAGAGTCAACTGCACTACGTGGAAATGCCCGTTCTGCTTCATTATAAGTTTTCGGAGAAGTTCGGCGGCGAGGCTGGCCTTGGCTTTGGCTATCTGTTCTCGTGTGCCGAAAAGGATGAATACGGGAAAATACCCGACGAGGCGGCCGTAGATTTCAAACCTTTTGAACTGAGCAGTATAATTGGATTCCGGTACAATGTAAAGCCCCAGTTAACAGTAGTTTTAAGGTATTCGTACAGTATCCTGCCTATTCTCGGGTCGCCGGGTGATATTACCTATTTCTTTAAACGAGGGGCTTACAACAACCTGTTTAGCCTGGGCGTAATGTACGAATTGGGTAAGTAATACTAAGCTTTCGCAAGCGTAACAATACTCACCTTAGTATTTCCGGCCTTTAGCAATTCTCCTGCACTTGCTTCCAACGTTGCACCTGTAGTTACCACATCATCGACCAATAGTACGTGCTTATTTGCTATTTTATCGTAATTAACCACTTCAAAAACCTCCTCAACATTGAGCCACCGCTCATACCTATGTTTGCGAGTCTGGGTCGTGTTTGCAAATTTTCGAATAAGTACGTTTGTTTCAATTTTTTTACCCATGGCCTCTCCTAACCCCAGAGCGATCATTTCACTTTGATTATAGCCCCTTATTTTTTGTTTTTTCGGATGCAACGGCAAGGAAATAATCATGTCAATCTGCCCGAAAGGTGTTTCCTTTAGTTCATTGCCTGCCATGCGACCCAGAAATCGGCCAATCTCCTTGTCTCCTTTGTATTTCAATTTATGTAATAAATGCTGCACCTTGCTTTTCTTTTGAAAATACAGATAAGCCGAAGCATTCTCAACTTTTATCCGCCCCCAGAACATCTGAGCGACCTCATTTTCGGGATCTTTATGAAAATGAGTACGCGGCAAATCCATTAAACATGTGGTGCAGAGAAATTCTTCGTTGCGAACCAAAGGATTGTCGCATGCCGGACAAATGCGCGGATAAAATAAACTCCATAGATCGTATGCCAGATCCGAAAACTTCATATAACGAAATCCAGGTTAGGCCTTTCCTAAAGGGCTTTCTAGGGTTGAGCCGGGTTCTACCTTGCTTTCGTGGTGTTTCTTCATTTCCTTGCGAAGCGAAATGGTAAA
Organism: Bacteroidales bacterium; assembly: GCA_036261135.1. Lineage (GTDB taxonomy): Bacteria > Bacteroidota > Bacteroidia > Bacteroidales > JAAUTT01 > JAAUTT01. The sequence goes on along the minus strand of DATALJ010000163.1, from coordinate 14,153 downwards.
CAATGAACCAATTACCATACCCAGAATAATGCTAATCAGCAGAAAGAGCGACAACGAGCCGTTAAACTCCCATGCAAAAAAGTGAAGATCAACTTCCATGGTGTTTTGCAGCGCAAAAATAATGATGAGAACTGCGGCCGCAATAGCAGTAATAATTTTAGCGTTCATAGGTTCAGATGTTAAACTTATGTAAAGTTAAATTTCATTTTTAAATGTATCCAATTCTTTTAATAGTTTTGCATATATTTTAACCAATTACGGATAAATACTGAATTCCATGAATTCATATATCAGACAGGTATACAATGTACTATATAAAATAGCCATCGTGCTCGGCTTATTCACAATCAGCCGCATATTCTTCCTTATCTTTAATTACGGCACTTTTGCAGGTAATAGTTTTGGAGATTTCCTTGCCATCTTTATTGCGGGGGCACGGTTCGACTTTTCCGCTGTTATTTATATCAATCTGTTGTTCATTGTTCTGTATCTCCTGCCATTCAAGTTCGGTACCAACCGGTATTACCTGAAGGTACTGAATATACTGTTTTATACAGTGAATGCCCTGGCCCTTCTCCTGAATTTTATAGATATTGAGTACTTCAAGTTTATAGGGAAAAGATCCACAGCCGATTTGTTCAGCTTCGTTTTCATGAGCGACGATGTGAACAACCTTTTACCCCAATTCCTGCACGATTATTGGTATATTCCTTTACTCTGGGCAGTTACGGTTGCACTGGGTATATTCAAAATGAAGCGAAATCCGTTTTTGGTGGAAACATATCCTTTTAAGAACTGGGTAAGCTATATTTACGCCACCCTTATTCTTGTAATAACCTGTGGTCTGCTGTTTGCAGGTGCACGTGGTTTGAAACTGAAGCCGGTTCGGATAATTACGGCTGCAAAGTATACCGAATCGAAGAACTTACCGCTTCTTCTGAACACGCCGTTCTGTATTATACAAACGGTAAGCGAACAGGACATTGCCGAACGTGCATATTTCAAACCCGAAGAGCTCGAAAGTATATACAGTCCTGTACAGCAATTAAAGCCAGCAAAAGTAAGAACCGACAATGTGGTAATCGTTATTCTCGAAAGCTTTTCGCGCGAATTTATAGGAAGCTTAATGCACAGCAAGGGATACACACCAAACTTTGATAGCATTGCCAAGCAAGGTCTCATTTTCGAGAATGCCTTTGCAAATGGCAAGCGGTCTATCGATGCGCTACCAGCTATTTTTAGCAGTATACCGGGGTTAACGGATAATCCTTACATTTCCTCGCAATACTCGGGCAATGCCATGGATGCCTTGCCTTCGATACTATCGCACAATGGATATAACACAAGTTTCTTTCATGGAGGCCGCAACGGAACAATGGGTTTCGATGAATATTCTCGCCTGGCAGGCATAAAATCATACTATGGAATGAACGAATATAAAGGGCCCGAGGCGTACGACGGCCGCTGGGGTATATTCGATGTTGAATTCCTTAATTTTTATGCCGACCAGCTCAGTACGTTCAAACAACCTTTTTTCAGTGGCATTTTTACGCTATCATCGCATCATCCCTATAAAGTGCCCGAGAAATACGAAAGTAAATTTCCGAAAACAGAGAGCAACTTATATCGCACCATACGTTATGCGGATTTTGCTTTAGGTCAATTCTTCCAAAAAGCCAGTAAAATGGAATGGTTCAAACATACGCTCTTTGTTTTGGTAGCCGACCACACCGCCCGTGACGAACGTAATGCAGAAGATATTTCGTTGGATATGTTTCGAATCCCCATTGTATTCTACCATCCTGGCGATACTACATTGAAAGGGCACTCAGCGCGTATTGTTCAGCAAACCGACATTATGCCGTCCATTCTTGACTATCTTGGGTATAGTAAACCTTTTGTCTCCTTTGGCAAAAGCATATTTTCCAACGATCCTTCCTTTGCAGTGTACTATTTATCGGGCTTGTACAAATTCGTTAAAGGCGATTACCTGCTTACGTTCGACGGCGAACACAGTATATCGCTACAATCCACTAAAGAAAAGAATGCTGCAAACATTATTCAAAAAAATCCGGAAATAGCCCACACCATGGAAAAAGAGCTGAAAGCTATTATACAGCAGTACTATACACGACTTAAGGAAAATCGGTTGGTGGTGCGATAGTTGTTTAAACCTATACACCAGGACGATAGTTATTGATTCCTGGCTAAAACTCATTTTTCCGGATCGTACCCTAACCTGGGGACAGGTTTTGCCGTAAACATTCTACAAACCATATTAATTCCTCCATTTAAGATCCTCAATATAGGCCTTCTTTCAGGCATTCAAGATCATTTTGCAAAATGGTTTTTTTATGCTAACTTACTTATAACGCTATTTTTGATGAGAATTATGAAACTACTAACATACCAGTTCATACTTACGCTATTGGCCATGCTGCTTTTTGGGGCAACTTCAGCTCAGGAAGGACAACAAAATAAGATTTCCGAATACGAATCGATGATTCAGAAATACCAACAGGCCAATAATACTTCAGAAGTAGCTAATTACCAGGGAAAGCTGGGGTATCTTTATTGGGAAGCCGGCAATACCGCAAAGGCCGTGGAATATTTCCAAAAGGCAATGCAAAACAATGAAACGTTAGGTAATGAAAATGCCATACGAACACTAGCTTCAAACATCGGGCTCATCTATTATGAGAAGGATGAATACGATAAAGCGCTGACCTATTTTAGAAAATCATTGCCCATCAATCAAAAACTCAAGAAACGATATGATCTGGCGGCAGACTATATCAATATGGGGTATGCGCTGCAAGGCCTTAAACGTTATGACGAAGCCATTGATAATATTCAAAAGGCTTTACCCATTTTTCAGGAATTGAACGATGTGAAATCGATGCGTAGTTGCTATACTTCTCTTTCGGACAATTACGAAAAGCTGGGGCGGCACGATAAATCAAAGGAATATTTTGATCTGGCAACCTCGCTGAGCAAGCAAATGCAAAGTGCCGAGATGAAAAAACTCGAAAATCGCACACAGGAAGCGGAGGCCATTTCGAAAGCTAAGGAACAGGAACTAAAAGATACCAAGGGTACTTTGGAAGAAGTAATTCAGGTAAGTACCGAAAAACAAACGGAAATAGACCTGCTTAGCAAAGCCCGGGAGCTCGATTCGCTCAAACATTCGGCCCGCGAGCAGGAACTGGTTATTCGCGAAAACCAGAAAAAAACGGTTATTCTCTCGCTCGCACTGGGATTAATTGTAATTGTTATCATCAGCTCCCTCATTTTTTTCCAGCTCAATCAAAAGAAGAAGGCCAACAAACTGCTCGAACAGCGCAATCAGCAAATCGTTGAGCAAAAGAAAGAATTGGAAGAACAACACGAGATTGTATCGAACCAAAAAAAGAATATTACCGACAGTATCTATTATGCACAACGCATACAGCAAGCCATTTTACCTACACAAGCCGAAATGGAAAAAGCGTTTCCTGAGCATTTTGTGCTATATAAGCCGCGCGACATTGTAAGTGGCGATTTTTACTGGCTTACTGAGAAGGATGGTATTATAATCATTGCAGCTGCTGACTGTACAGGGCATGGCGTACCGGGAGCCTTTATGAGCATGCTTGGGATTGCATACCTCAACGAAATTGTGAGTAATATCGGGATTAACAAACACATTCGCTCTCTAAGTGCCGGAGATATACTTAATCAGCTGCGCGAATACTTTATCCAGTCGCTGCACCAAACAGGCAGCTTCGACGATACAAGGGATGGAATGGAAATTTCGCTGTGTATCATTGATCTGGAAGGGCGTAACATTCAATTTGCCGGTGCACATAATCCTGTGTACATTGCCCGCAATAAAGAGCTCATAAAACTTGAAGCTGATAAAATGCCTATTGGGATTTCTCCCAACTACATACCTTTTAACAGCAAAGACTTCTAGCTTCAGCACAACGACATGATTTATTTGTGCTCCGATGGCTATTACGATCAATTTGGCGGCGACAAGGGGCTCAAGTTCTTCTCGGTCAACTTTCGTAAGCTATTGCTCGAAATACATCACCTGCCAGCCAAGGAACAACTTGGAATTCTTGAGCATACCATCGAAAAATGGCGTGGCAAAAGGGAACAAGTCGACGATATGCTTGTAATTGGCTTGCGCATGGTTCTTGAGAAAGAACCTGTAATTGCAAGCACTAAAGTATATGGCAAACAGCGTGTACTTATTGCTGAAGACACTGAAATGAACTACTTCCTGCTATTTCAGGCACTAAAATCATTCAACGTCCATATCTTCAGGGCCAGCAATGGTAAAGAAGCTGTAGAATTCTGTAAAGCAAACGAAGTAGACCTCATCCTTATGGATATCAATATGCCTGTAATGGATGGCGAAGAAGCAACCAAGGAAATACGAACATTTAACCAGACCATACCCATTATAGCCCAGACCGCGCTGGATCTTCCAGGTCAGAAGGATCATCTTATCGAGATCGGATGCAACGATTACATCTCTAAGCCTATCGACCTTCAGTTATTTATTTCAATTATCAAAAAATATATAGAAATATAACACATGGAACCACTTATCATCAAGGCTACGGATTCTACGCCAGGTATTCACTTCGACAAATCCAAAGGGATATTCGAGATCACAGGAAACTCGCTCCCTGAAGATGTGACCAAATTCTACAAACCAGTTTTTGATTGGCTCAACAAATATGTAGATGAACCCAATACTTCTACAGTAATTGTTTTCAAGCTAACCTATTTCAATTCGGCCTCATCCAAAACGCTATTTTCGCTGTTATCGCTATTGGAAAACCTGCTGAGTAAAGGAGCACAGATAAAAATAGACTGGTGCTATATGGAAGTAGACGAAGATACATTGGACGCGGGAAAAGAATATGCCGGGATGGTAAAAATACCTTTCAATTTTAAACAATTCCAGTCTTTTTAATATTGTATGCCATGCGAAAATATGCCATTTTAGCGTTTTTATGGGCGATTTGCCCGGGAATATATGCACAAAATCAACCTCATCACGAAAAAAAGGTTTACAAAACGCCGGATGGCAAGCTATACATTCAAAAAGAATTACCAGTGTATGTGCGATTAGCAACATCGCCAGGCGAAAATGCGCCTTCGTATCTACTGCAAAGCGAATCCTCCAAAAAATCCACCAATCCAATGTATTTTGATATGGAAGGATACAATTCATTCCGTTCACCTTCGCAGGTAGACACCGTTACAAAAAAGCCTGTACTTCCAAAGCGTGATATTGTCTTCGAAATATATGCCGATAGTGAATCTCCGCTCACAACGGCAAGGTTCAACAACACGGATGTACTTAAAACAAAAGATAAAATATATCTCAGGGGAAAAGCAAGCATTTCTTTAACTTCAAAAGACGCACTTTCAGGTGTAGAGAACATCTACTACTCAATCGATTCGGCAGATTACCAGGTTTATTCAACCGAACTTACCCTTGATACCGAAAAACAATACATCCTGAAATACTACAGCGTAGACCATGTAGGGAATGTAGAAGATGTTAAACGGACGGTACTTGTAACTGACCATACAGCGCCTGCAACTATGCATAGTCTGGCAGGGAACTACTTCGAGAATATACTTTCGTCAAAAGCAACAATAGCATTAACTACAAGCGATAATAATGGCGTAGGCATTGCAAAGACTATGTATAAGCTGGACGATAGCAACGAACGCCCTTATAGCACACCCATTAATGCAGCCACACTGGAGCAGGGCGAGCACAAACTGGTATACTACGCCACCGACCGCGTAAACAACCGCGAAACAGAACATTCATTTGAGTTTTATGTGGACAAAACGCCGCCAAACATTATCCAGGAAATATCCGGAAAAAGCTTTGTAGCCAATGGCCGGGAGTACTCATCGGGCCGCTCGCAGCTTAAAATTTCAACCATCGATAACAAGGCCGGTGTAAAGGAAATCTTCTATTCCATAAACAACGGGCCATATGTAAAGTACGAAAAGCCGGTTACACTGGCGAATACCTCTGGTACATTAAGCATTAAAAGCTATGCAACAGACTATGTGGGCAACATAGCCTATTATAACGACCGCGAAGATCAAGGCCGTGCAGGCCGCATGTCGTATGTCGATTTAAGCGGACCCACTATAAATCATAGTTTTGCAGGGCCGTTGTTTACTTACAACGATTCGGTCATAGTCAACAGCAGGACCCGAATCCTATTAAAAGCTACAGACAAGGAATCGGGCTTTAATCATTTCGAATATTCCATCAACAATGGTGAAACCGGCACCTACACATCGGGCATTTCGATAAACAATGAAGGCGCCTTTATCATAGCGTGTACCGGTTATGACAATGTGGATAACACGGCGCAGGATAAATTCGCCGTGAGGGTAGATAACACCGGTCCGGAAATCTTTTTTCGATTCAGTGCACCTGCCTTATCGTCGGGAGTTGAAGTTTACCCGGTGCATACATCCTTATTTATATCAGCAACAGACAAGTTCACAAGTTTCAGCCACATGACCTATAAGCTGGACGGCAACCCGGCAGTGCCATTTACAGGATACATTGCGGGTTTTACAAAAGGCAATCACAAAATGGTTGTAAAAGCCTATGATAAGCTGGGCAATGAATCGGAAAAGGTGATTGGGTTTGAGGTTAGGTAATAAATATTAACCACAAAAATACAGAGTCATAAGAACATGTCATTCCGGCGAAGGCCGGAATCCTTATAAGCTTCGTAGTAAGAGGATTCCGGCCTTCGCCGGAATGACAATGCTATTAACATTTCTACAAAATTCCTTAAAAGCACTATAAACAAAAAGCGCAGACCTACTGATCTGCGCTTTTTTATTATTGTAAAAGTGTGTTTATACTAAGTCCTCGAAATCATCTTTGCGGGCTAATTTGCTTGTTTTCCGCTTCAGATTTACTTTACCTACATACATAATGTAATACATCACAGGGATAAAGATCAGTGTAAGGAATGTAGCAAACGACAAACCAAAGATAATCGTCCACGACAGCGGTCCGAAGAAGGCTACGTTATCACCCCCAAAGTGAATATGCGGGCTGAAATCGCGGAACAATCCGGCAAAATCGATATTTAAGCCAATGGCAAGCGGGATAAGACCCAAAATAGTTGCCGTTGCAGTAAGCATAACCGGAGTGATACGGGTTTTACCAGCTTGAATGATAGCTTCGCGGGTTTTTAAACCACGTTCCTTCAGAATATCAGTAAACTCAACGAGCAGGATACCGTTACGAACCACAATACCAGCCAGCGCCACAGCACCCATACCTGTCATAATGATCGAAATCTCCATGCGGGTAAATATAAAGCCCAACATTACACCAATAAGACTGAATAGTACTTCAATGATAATGATAAATGGTTTGCTCAACGAGTTGAACTGCGTAATCATAATAAACATGATCAAACAAAGCGCCAGTAGCATGGCCATTGAAAGGAATGAAGCGGTTTCGGCCTGATCTTCCTGTTCACCAGTAATTTTAAGTTCTACAGTTTCCGGCTTATTGAAAGCAGGCAAAGCATCTTCTATCTCAGCAATAATTTCGTTGGCATTGTAACCTGTTAGCACGTTAGAGCTGACAGTAACAATACGTTTTGAGTCCTTACGGTTGATACCGCTATACGAGTTAGAATAGCTTACTTTAGCAACAGACGAAAGCGGGATCTGACGGGTTTGCCCCGAAGCCATATCCATGTATGTAATCTTCGTATTCAGCAGTTTATCAATATCGGTGCGCTGATTGTAATTATAGCGTACCTGTATAGGATACTGATCCTCACCATCGCGGTATTTGGAAGCTTCGGCACCATATATAGCGGTACGGATCTCCATTCCAACCTGTCCGGTCGATATGCCTTCGCGGTTTGCACGTACGCGGTCAATTTCGATAATAGCTTCCGGTTTATTCTTGTCGAAGTCGCTCTTTAACTCTTCGATACCTGGAATAGCCAGCGAATCGAGGAAACTGATAAGCCTGTCGGATGTTGTCATTAATTCCTGAAGATCGTCGGATGTTACTTCAATATTTACAGGTTTACCTGTTGGAGGACCGCCGGCAGGTTTGCTAACGGTGATTTCGGCACCTGAAATATCGCGCACACTATTACGGATCATATCCATATACTTGTTTGTATTGATACCCTTCCGATCGGCAAATTCAACGAAGTTAACCGTTACCTTGCCCAATTGAGGTGTAACAGTACCAAAATCGAAGTCCGATTCGGACGCACTCAAAGCCACGTTGGCAATAATAGACTCCACAATAGCAGAATCTTTCCGCATTACTTTCATTATGCGCCTTTCCACTTCGTGAGTTACAGAATCGGTAACCTTCACATCGGTACCCACAGGCATTTTAACAAGTGCATATATTGCATTGGGTTGCATGTCGGGGAAGAAAACAACCTTTGGAGGGAAAGTTCCCATAATAATGATGGTTACAAAGAGAGTTCCAATCAATCCCCACAAGAGCTTATAAGGACGGCGTCCGTGAAGTATCCATGAAAGGAAATTCTCGTATTTGACCAGTGTTTTAGGGATTATGTTGTGCTGAAAATGGAGCAGCATCTTATATCCCCAGAGGTTGTGTACTACAAAGAACACAGCTACAAACAAAACCAGGTTAGCAAGAATTGGGACACCTACTAAATGGAAGATAATACCGAAGAAGGCGATAATTGCCGAAATGGTAAAGATTTTCTTCCGGCTCATGGTTTGAATATCTTCCTCGTCTGGCCTCATAAAAGTTACCGCAAATACGGGATTGATGATGTAAGCCACAATAAGCGATGCAAACAAGGTAATAATGAGCGTTACCGGAATAAAGAACATGAATTTACCAACAACTCCGGGCCAGAATGCCAATGGAAAGAAGGGAGCCAGAGTGGTTAACGTACCTGAGAGAATAGGAACAAATACTTCGCCTGCAGCAAACTTAGCGGCAGTTGCAACATCCATTTTCGATTTCTTGAAGATACGGTGGGTGTTCTCAATTACCACAATAGCATCATCCACCACAATACCCAGCGCGAAAATAAACGAGAACATTACCAACATATTGAGGGTAAAATCGATCCCCGGCATTACAATGTAAGCAAGGAACATAGAGAGCGGAACCGACATCGCAACGAACAATGCATTGGTAAGCCCCATGAAGAACATGAGCACAATGGTAACCAGGATGAAACCAATAATGATGGTATTGTTCAGGTCGAACAAAGTGGTACGTGTGTATTTACTTTGGTCGCCCGATAGTGTAACCTTCAAATCACTGGGAAACTTATCTTTCTTCAGCCTGGTTTCAATTTCCTTGATCTGATCGGCAGCATCGAGGAGGTTTTCGCCACTTTTCTTTACCACATTGAGGCTTATTACATTCTCACCATTCAATCGGGCATAGCTTTCCTGTTCTTTATGTGTATCCTTAATCTCCGCCAGGTCTTTTAAAGCAATTTGCGCACCCTTGGATGAGCGGATTACAATATTTTTAAGCTGTTCAACATCCTTAAACTCGCCAACAACACGCACACTGCGTTGCATACCCTTCATATCGATGTTGCCACCCGAAATGGTTACGTTTTCATTTCGAATTTGTGCGGTAATATCGTTGAATGAGAGACCAGCAGCCTGAAGTTTGTACATGTCAACATTTACCTGGATTTCGCGATCGAGAGCCCCAACAATGTCCACTTTGGTAATTTCTTTGAGGCCTTCGATTTCTTCCTGCATGATTTCGGCATACTCCTTTATACGATCGAGGCTATATTTACCGGAAAGGTGGATGTACATGATAGGAATTTGCGAAATATCAATATCGATCACATCCGGACCGGAATTGATATCCTGCATGGGCAGATCCTTCTTCACTTTATCCACTTCGTCTTTTACCTTCTGCTTTGCTTCGGCCACTTCAACGTTGGGTAAAAACTCTACGGAAATAACCGAGAAGTCCTGAATGGAATTACTGGTAATGGTTTTAACCCCGCTAATCGATTTCAGGTTTTTCTCAAGCGGCTTGGTAATGAAGTTTTCAATATCCCCCGGCGAAGTACCCGCATACACGGTTTGCACCAATATCTGAGGAATAATAACTTCGGGGAACTGCTCCTTGGGGATATTATTGTAGCTGATAAGCCCGAATATCGTAATCATTAAAGCCAGCACATATATGCTGGTTTTGTTGTCGATACTCCAGCTGGTTGGCTTAAATTCTTTAAATTTCTTTTCCATTATTCAAGGAATATTAATCGGTTAAAATTTGATTTTTTCGCCTTCTTCAAGGTCGAGATAACCCGAAGTAACGACTTTATCGCCCGCCTGAAGCCCTTTGGTTACTTCAACAATACCATTGTAGCTTTGGCCCTGCTCTACATACACTTTTTTAGCAACAAAGGCAGCACTGTTTTTAACGGCTACATAAACAAAGTTACCCGCAAGGTCGGTTTGAATATAATTGATGGGGATTACGGTAGCATTTTCAGCTTTATAATCGTTGATCTTCAACACAGCAATCATATTGGCCTTGAACCCATCTTTTTCAGGATTAATGCGTGCTTCAACAAGGAAAGTACGGTTTGTTTGACTTACCACGCGGCTGGCAGTGGTAATCTTCGCTTCTATCTCCTTATTTAAATCGGGGAAGAAGATAAGCACATTGTCGCCCACCTTAACCCTGCTGGCATACGCTTCGGCAACTTCGGCCTTTACCTTAAGCGAGCTGAAGTTTACTACTCGGAAAGCAGGAGTAGGTAATTGAGGAGATGTAATCTGTCCAACCTTTATATTCACTTCTTCAACGGTACCGTTAATGGGCGATTTGATATGCATCATATTAATTTGTTCTTTCAGAGCACCTATCTGGCCTTCGAGCGATTCTTTATTGGATTTGGCAGACAAATAGTTCATTTCCGAGCCAATCTTTTGTTGCCATAGGCGTTCGGTGCGTTCAAAATTTTCTTTAGCAAGTGCATAGGTCGATTCGAGTGCTTTCAACTGGTCGCGCAAAGGAGCATCGTTAAGTCGAGCCAATATCTGACCCTTCGAAACAGCTTGTCCGGCACGCACCAGGATCTCTCTTACGGTTCCACCAGCACCTTCTGGTTGAACATCGACGTTTTCTTCGCCGTCGAGTTTACCCTGTACTTCAATATAGTGTTTGAATACAGTTGGCGTAATATTGGCAACAGAAACCTGCAACGATTTATCAACCGTAGTGGTATCGCCCATTTCCTTTTCCAAGGCGCTAATTTGCATAGCCAACTCCTTTTGTTTTTTCTTTAGTTTCTCTAATTCGGCTTTCTTATCAGTGCAGGAAACAACTACTGCAAAAATTAAAATCGGGATTATCAGTTTAGATGCATTCATAACTTTAATATTTATATTTTGTATTTTTTCAATTACTGTTAGTTAGTATTTTCTGGAGTTTGCTTTTCGCAGCAATCAGGTCCTGCAACGATTGGTAATAATTTGACTGCGCAGTAAGGTACTGGTTCTGAATTTGTGTGAGGTCGGTACTCGAAATTACACCATTGGTGTACTTTATAAGTGCTCTGTCGAATATTTTCCTGGCCAGTTTCATGTTTATCGACTCAGTATTGTACTTATCGTGCGCATTCATAAGGGTCGATTTGCTTGAGTAAAAATCGAGCCTGATATTATTTGCCATCTGATCGCGGGTATTCTGTGCTTTAATCAAATCTATTTTTGCTTGTGATACCCTTGCCAGTTTCTGTCCACTTCCGAAAATAGGTATAGTCAACTGAATACCAAGTGTATGAGGCGGAGTAAAAGAAAATGCTTTATCGTTAAACTCCTTCTGGTATTGATAGAAACCGGCCAGTTCTGGCAGAAATTCGGATTTACGGAGTTTCAGAATTAATGCATTGGATTTTACTGATGCATCAAGCATTTTGTAATCCACATTGTTCTCCAGAACAAAATCGGTTGCAAGCAATTGGTCAACAGTTAGGGTATTAATAATAGGTGCAAGGCTATCGGTAAGAACTAGCGACGTTTCGAGCCCAACTCCCAACTGAATTTTAAGCAGTTTCTCCGAAATATCCGTTAACCGGGTAATCAGATCAAGTGACGATTTAAGGGTAGAAACCGTAATCTGCATTTGATCCAGATCGGTTTCCTCTATAAAACCAGCGTTATTCATAGCCTTCATTTCGGCAAATGTTTTATTTAACAGGTTGTATGTAGTATCCAGAATCAACTTGTTTTCGCGAGCAATAAGAACATTAACATAGCTGTTGTTTACCGATTCCAACACATCCTGCTTCGATTTCTTCTGGTTAAGTTCAGAAAGGCTCTTGTATACCTTAGCCGATTGAAGCCCTACAATATAGGATCCGCTGAAAATTAACTGCGAAACAGTAATGGTTCCAGGCATTCCCCATTTCATGTCGGCGGGGTCTGTCTGCTGCCCACCTATCCCACTAAACTGCTCAATAATTGGTGATAATTTAGGTGTATAACTAAAAGCCAATTTTGCGCTCGCCTGTGGTAATCCAATGGCAGTAGTTTCCCAAACTTTCTTTTTAGCTGATTCTATGTCGAGGTTTGCATTCAGAATCGATTGGTTATTTTCGAGTGCAAACTGTAGCGCCTGCGTAACCGACAGCCTTAATGTATCAGCTTTTGCAGGAGCGTTTGCCTTTTCCTGGGTAAATGCGGGTTTGGAGATCCATAAAACCCCGAAGGCTAATAAACAAACACGTAACAAATTCATACTACTCATTTTTATTGTTATTATCTAGTTCTTTCAATTTTTGTTCTAATACTTTCAGGCCCCTTTCATTGGCAATACCACGGATGTGGTAAACAAAGATCTCTTTAAACAGTTGCGGCGAAAGCAGTTCATCGTGGGTGAAAACCTTTTCGTCGAAAGTAGCTTCGATACGCGATAGCTGGACTTTAGCAATCAGCATATCGTTGAAATCGGTTCGGTATAGGCCTTCTGCTTTCCCTTTTTTAAGGTTTTCGATTACATTTTTGTAAATATATTCCCTGCGTACCTTTATGACCTGTGAGTACAATTCGGGATAATATTTGCGCAAATCGTAGTCTGTTGCAGGGTTGTAATCTTTAATCATCTGCTGTACATGCCGGTGTACCTCAAAAACATCTTCAACGGCATTTAAGCCTGCATGATCTGTTGAGTTGAAAATCTTTGTTTTCTCAGCTATTTCCATCTCAACCACTTTCGCCACCAAATCGTTTTTATCTTCCACATACTGATAAAGCGTTTTTTTGGAAATGCCCAATTCGCGGGCAATATCGTCCATCGTTACGCTCTTGATGCCATATTTCATGTACAGGCATCGTACCTTTTGTAATATATTAATCAGTTCTTCATTCATGATGCAAAAATAAACAAAAGAAACATTGGAAACAAAAATTGGTTCAGAAGTTTCCATCGTTTATTATTAATTTTTGTTTTGGCAGGATCAAAAGTATGGAAGGATGGAAAAGTGTATAAACTATTTTCGGTGAACAGGATGTTTTCACCGACGAGTAAGAAAAAGTGAAATACTGATAAAAAAGATACTATCCTAAACGACTTAAAATTTGAAGAAGTTCCAAACTTTTAATTGTGACTTCCTTATCATCTAACTCAATAATTTTATCGTTTTTGAATTCTGTGAGGGTCCGGCTAATACTTTCTTTGGTTGATGATATAAGCTCGGCCAGGTCCATTCGCGATACCGGAAGTGTAAAAGTGTCTTTTTTATAGATCTGAGTCGAAAAAAAGAGCAATACATCAGCAAGCCTTCCGGGAACCTGCTTTTGTGATACATTAATTACTTTATCAAGCAGAACCATAGCACTGGAACTTAATTCTTTCATCAAATGTATGGCGTAATGACCGTTTTCTCCAACTATTTCCTTGAAGACACTAATGTTTGTATATATTACATTACTATCCTCGATTGCGGTTGCCGTAAACTGATAGCGTTCCTCATAAAACAAGGAGAGGATACCAAGAAAAGAGTCAGCTGTGGCAATTCTAATAATAACCGATTTCTCATTTTCTCCTTCGCGAGAAACTTTTACAAGTCCCGATTTAACGTATTTCACATAGG